>JAGRAZ010000037.1 GCA_020434345.1 Bdellovibrionales bacterium | reverse complement strand
TTTACATTCGAGATATAACGTTACAAGGAAACGAATCAAATCGTGATAAGGTTTTGCTACGAGAGTTAGAAATTAATGAAGGCGATTTGTACAGTGCAAAAGCAATTCATCAATCTAAGCAAAAATTAGATCGGCTAGCACTTTTTGAATCTGTTGAAATCACAACACCCAAAACCGATGATCCTAAAATTGTTGATTTACTTGTTGTTGTTAAAGAAAAGCAAACGGGATCATTTAATATTGGTGCAGGTTTTAACACGTTAGAGTCGTTTCAAATTATTGGGTCGCTAGAAAAACGTAGTTTGTTTGGCTATGGCGTGGATGTTAATTTTAGAGCGCAAATTGGTAAAATCACGCAAATTTTTGATTTGAGTTATCGGGATCCGTACTTTTTGGACACCAAATGGGGTATGACACTCAGTGCATTCAATGTTGGCCGTAGGTTTACAGATTTTAGTGTTACCTCAACAGGGGGAAGCTTAGGCTTTGATTACCCACTGTACATGGATGGTCTAAAACGAATTCGAGCAGGGATTTCTTATAGTTTGGTCAATCAAGATTTGGACAACCTGTTGCCGACAGTAGAAACGCTGTTTTCAGATGGTGTTACATCGAGCGTTACGCTGTCGCTTTCCCGTGACACACGTAATCAAGTTGTTTTTGCGGATGAAGGAACCTACTATAAGGTTTCGCAAGAGTTCGCCGGAACAGTTTTGGGTGGAGACAATTCCTTTACCAAATCAGAGTTTGATGCAAGGTGGTTTATCCCTGTAGCGAAGAAGGCTACCCTTCCGATCCTGAGCAAATCCTTTGTTGCAATTCACTTCAACACGGGTTATGTTGCCCCTCTGGAGGACGGTGCACGCGTTCCGCTCTTTGAAAGGTATTTCCCCGGCGGTGTTTTTTCAATCCGTGGTTTCAGATTACGTTCATTGGGTCCAACAATTCCAGTTGCTTCAGCGAATGATGTTGGAAGTTTTACAACTTCTGATTTCAACATTGGTGGTAACAAGCAACTTGTGTTTAATGCCGAATATGTTGTGCCAATTATGGATCGTGCCAAAATTTTTGGCGTTATGTTTTTTGATATGGGAAATGCGTTTGATAATGGTGAGTCCATGCTGACACTTGCAGGACAAAGACAAAGTGTTGGTTTTGAACTTAGGTGGTTTTCTCCAATTGCACCTTTGAGGTTTGCATGGGGATTCCCACTGGATCGAGAAGAGGATGAAGGCTTGGTCCAATTTGATTTTACGTTTGGTTCATTATTTTGATGAAAGGTATGATGACTGTGATGAAAAAAATATTTTTTTGTGTTTTTGCGGTTCTTTTAATTTCTACAAATGTAGCAGCAGAGAATCTTAAAATTGCTGTGTTTGATGCGCAAGAAGTTTTAGACAATATTGATGAAGGAAAGGCTGCAGTTGCTCGTCTTGAGAAAGAAGCCTCTTCAAAGAAAAAAGTAATCGAAGAGAAACAAAAAGAACTCGAGAAATTGAAAAAAGACCTTGATTCACAAACGCTTGTTCTTTCTAAAGATGCGCTAGAGAAAAAACGTGAAGAATTACAAATGAAGTACATTGATTTTGAAAGATCTCGTGTTGAGGCACAAAAAGAGATGCAGCAAAAAGAACTTACGGAAACTGGCGAAATATTTAAAAAAATTAATGCTGTGATTCAGAAAATGGGGAAAGAAGATAACTACGATTTTATCTTAGAAAAAAACCAAGGTGCAGTTACGTATTTTAAATCCGGTAATATTACCAAGCAAGTGATTGAACTCTACAATAAAACCTATAAAGCCAAGTAGTCGTATGGGATTGTTGATCTTTGTACAAAATTTCTTCGGCTTACCTTGCAAAAAGCGATCGAAGCTTTCCTTTTTGCAAAAAAGGGACGCGACTGGGGCGCGTGTAACCAACAGACAGGCACGTAGCTCAGTGGGAGAGCGCTACCTTGACACGGTAGAGGTCGGCAGTTCAATCCTGCCCGTGCCTACCAGTCTTCGCTTTTTTGAAGCTTCGACTGGCAGGCCAGAAAAAGGTGCTTTTTCTTTGAAGACAATGCTTCCATGTATTCTGCGAAGACTAGTCTGGCGAAGTTCAAAGAACGTAGACAGACGTTCCCAGCTAAATTGCCTATGACCAATACGACTCAAACAATCTTATGATTACACTTACACTTCCAGATAAAAAAGAATTACACTTTGAAAAACCGGTGACTTCACTTGAAATAGCCCAGTCTATTGGAAGCGGTCTTGCCAAGGCCTCTCTTGCGGGCATGGTCAATGGTCAACTTATGGATCTTCGTGCACCCATAAAAACTTCTGGTGCATTTGAAATTGTTACGGACAAACATCCAAAGGCTGGTGAGGTTATTCGTCATTCAGCAGAACACGTTCTTGCAGATGCAGTAAAGCAAATTTGGCCAAGTGCACAGGTGGATGTTGGAAGAACAGATCATAGTGAAAAATTTCAATACGATTTCAAAGTTGAAAAACCATTTACGCCCGATGATTTGGTAAAAATCGAAGATAAGATGAATCAAATTATTAAAAGTGGTGCTGTCATGGAAAGAGAAACTATGACACGGGATGAGGCCAAAAAATTATTTAAGGGGATGGGCGAAGACCTTAAGGTTCTTCGGCTTAATGATATTCCTGAAAGTGAAGAGATTTCGGTTTTTCGTCATGGAAGCTTTGTGGATTTGTGTCGTGGACCTCATGTGCAACAATTGGGTCAAATTGGTGCAATCAAACTTTTAGAAACCTCTGCATCTTATTTTAAAGGGGATGAAAATAATCAAAAATTGCAGCGTATTTATGGTGTAGCTTTTGCCAATGCAAAAGAGCTCAAAGCCTATGAAACATTGCAAGAGGAAGCGCGTAAAAGGGACCATCGTAAACTTGGCACAGAGTTAGACTTATTCAGTGTAAGTGATGATGTTGGTCCGGGATTGATTTTGTGGCACCCCAAAGGCGCTATGATCCGGCATTTGGTGGAAACGTATTGGAAAGAGGAGCACCTCAAAGATCATTACAATCTTGTGTACACACCGCATGTTGCGCGCAAAAGACTTTGGGAAATTTCAGGCCACTCAAATTTTTATAGTGAGAATATGTACAGTCCTATTGAAGTGGATGAGCAAGAGTTTCAACTTAAACCCATGAATTGTCCTTTTCATATTCAAATTTATCAGTCTAAATTACGAAGTTATAAAGAGTTTCCTCTTAAGTATGCGGAGCTAGGAACTGTATATCGATATGAACGTTCGGGTGTTTTGCATGGGCTGATGCGTGTTCGAGGTTTTACACAGGATGATGCGCACTTGTTTATTACACAAGAGCAAATGTTTGAAGAAATTCAGAACGTATTGGCTTTTATCATTCGCATGTTCAAAAAATTTGGATTTCATGAATATGAAATTTATTTGTCAACGCGACCCGAACAGTCCGTCGGTTCCGATGAGAACTGGGAAACAGCCACAGAAGCATTGCGAAGTGCGTTGGAACACCAGAAACTTAAGTATCACGTAGATCCGGGTGAAGGCGTTTTCTATGGTCCGAAAATCGATATCAAGATCAAGGACAGTATCGGTCGTATGTGGCAGTGTTCGACGATTCAGGCAGATTTTTCACTGCCCGAGCGATTTGGGTTGGAATACGTTGCTTCGGACGGTACCCGAAAAACGCCGATCATGCTTCATCGTGCACTTTTAGGATCTATTGAGCGATTTTTTGGCATTTTGGTTGAGCACTATGCAGGTCAATTTCCTTTTTGGCTTGCACCTGAACAGGTTCGTATTTTAAATATTACAGATGCGCATCTTGATTATGCCAGAAAAGTTGAACGTGAGTTAACTGCAAAAGGATACCGTGTGCATGTAGATGCAAGAAATGAAAAGCTAGGATTTAAAATTCGTCAAGCTCAGGTAGAAAAAATCCCATTTACATTAATTGTGGGAGACCATGAGGTTGATACAAAAACATGTTCTGTGAGAACCAAAGAACAAGAACTAAAAGATCAAAGTATTGATCAAGTGATAGAAATGTTTAACAGAGAGGAAAGTTAATTTTGAAACCAACGAGGCCGTTTAGCAATAGTACAAGAGATGACCGCGAAAAGGGTTTGCGTGTCAACCATAGAATTCGTATCCCAAAAGTACGTGTCATCGATCCAGATGGAAACCAGTTAGGTATTATGGATACACGAGATGCATTGCATGTCGCTCAAACGCAATTTGGTTTAGATCTTATTGAAATTTCTCCATTTGCCAAACCTCCTGTTTGTAAAATCATGGACTACGGTAAGTATAAATTTCAGCAAAAAAAGAAAACGCAAGAGGCAAAGAAAAACCAAACGATTATTGTAGTTAAGGAAATTAAGCTTCGACCAACGACAGATCAGCACGACCTCAATGTAAAACTTAAGCACATCACAAAGTTTCTAGCTCAAGGAAACAAAGTGAAGGTGAGTATGCGTTTTCGAGGTAGAGAAGTGGTACATGCTGACTTAGGCAAAGCCAAGATGGATAAAATTATTCAGACGCTTGGCACACTTGCAGTTGTAGAGCAACATCCCAAGCTTGAAGGCAAACAGATGACAATGGTGGTGGCTGCAAGTACAGGCGCAAACGCACCAAAACCAACTCCAGCACAACAAAACTAGGGCGCTGTAATTTGCTGGAAGAATGAATATATCTTCCTACCAAAGTTTTACGCAAACTCACCCGAGTTCTTAGGTTTTTTAGAATTTTTCGTTTGTTCAAACAGCTTCAAACTTTGTACGAAAGATATATTCATTCTGATACCTGCTCGCTATATAAGTTTTTGACTATCTGATTAACTGATTAATGCGGTTCTAGCTGATTCTTGCGCTTAGAGAGAGGTTAAGGATGGGGCAATGATTTGCCTTGTTTTTTGTTATTCTTTTTCATTCAAATCAGTTACACGTAAAGAATGAAATCAATAATCACAATAATTGGAGTTTGTTTATTTTCTTTTTCAAGTTTTGCGGCTGAAACGCTACCACGACAAGTGAGTGTGAGTGGTGAGTGTAATCATGTTGTATCGCCTGATCGAGGTTCCATCACACTTGTTGTGGAATATCAAAATATGGACCTAACAAAAGCAACCAAAGAAGCAGCGATGAGTTATGAACGAGTTACAGCACAAATTAAAAAACTCAATTTGAAAAACCTTAACATGCGCACATCTGAATACTCTGTTCATGAGATCAAAGCATGGGAAAACAATCGTTCAGTGAACAAAGGGTTTCAGGCTCGCATGGGCATTTGGATTTCTACTTCTGAGATCGGCCGCATTGGCGAAGTGATTGCGATTGCTTCTAAAGAAAAAGTCAAAAACGTATATTCTTTGCAAACCTATCTTTCGGATGAAAAGCAACTTGCAGAAGAGATCGCTTGTTTAGAAGATGCATCTCAAAACGCTCGGCATAAAGCCCAAAAAATGGCTTCCGCGCTGGGGGCAAAACTTGGAAAGGTCATGATCATGAATGAGTCAGGGCGTTCGTTGCCCTCATGGCCCCAACCAGTCATGCAGCGGGCTTACGGCGCAAAAGCCATGGCCATGGAGAGTGCAGATATGGCCCCATCAGTTGAATCCGGAACCCAGAATTTGTCTCTTTCCATTCAAGTGACCTTTGCCCTTGAATAGATAAAAAAAGAGAAGAAAAATCATCTTTGGACAGTTGGCAGAGCCTATAAAATAGTGTATACGTGGGCACTTCCTTTGAGAGCAAAGGAAGTAATCGAGAGATATAAGGAACGTAACATGCCGAAATTAAAGACAAAAAAGGCTGCAGCCAAAAGAATTCGTTTAACCAAAACGGGCAAAGCCAAAATGAAAAGATCCAATCTTCGCCATATTTTGACGTCAAAAACGACAAAATCAAAGCGTCAAAGCCGAACTGCGCTTTATGCGTCGGAAACGGATCAAACAGCAATTGACCGTATGTTACCTTACGGAAGAGATTAATTAAGGAGTCATTACCATGGCACGAGCAAAAAGAGGTTTTAAAGCCCGCCGACGAAGAAAAAGAGTCTTCGATCGAGCTGAAGGTTTCTACGGTAGAAGAAAGAATTGTTTTACCATTTCAGCATCCGCTGTTGATAAAGCGGGGCAATATGCATACGTAGGTCGTAAACGTAAGAAACGTGATTTTCGTCGTTTATGGATTGTTCGTATCAATGCTGCTGCAAGAGTATTGGGAACAACCTATTCACAACTTATTCCACTTCTAAAACAGAACGGGATTGATATTAACCGTAAAATGTTGGCAGAGATGACAGTTTCAGATCCAAAAGGATTTGAGCAAATTGTCTCTTCTGTTGCCAAAAAAGCTGCGTAAGTCGACGTCCTCTATGTCCGGGAATCTTGAAAAGATTGATAAAGATTTCCAAAAACTTCTTACCCAAGCAAAGTCGTCTAAAGAGTTGCAAGATCTTCGTGTTTCCTTTTTAGGAAAAAAAGGTCGTCTGACGGAAAGCTTGAAGGCGATTGGTCAGCTTCCTGAAAGCGAACGTCCTTCTTTTGGGCAAAAGGTAAACGAGCTTCGTGTTGTTCTTGAGGGTGCGCTCAACAAGAAGGATCAAGAAATTCGTTATCAAGAAGTATCGGCAAAGATTCAAAACGAAAAAATTGACGTCACACTTCCCGGATATGTGCAGGCAAAAGGCAGTGTCCATCCACTAACATTGGTTCAAGATAAACTGGTTCGTATTTTTTCTTCGCTTGGTTTTAGCATCGAAGAAGGCCCAGACATTGAGTCTGATTATTACAATTTTGGTGCACTTAATTTTCCTGACAACCACCCTGCCAGAGACATGCAGGACACCTTTTTTACAAAAAATAAGCAAGTGTTGCGCACGCATACTTCGCCTGTTCAAGTGCGGGTCATGGAAAGAGACACGCCACCTATTCGTATGATTGTTCCTGGACGCGTATACCGTCATGATGCAGATACAACACATTCACCCGTATTTCATCAAATTGAAGGACTCTGCGTAGGGCCAAATATTACGTTTGCACATTTGAAAGGAACGTTAGAAGCATTTGTACAAATGATGTTTGGTCAGAATGTGCCCGTGCGCTTTCGCCCAAGTTTTTTCCCATTTACAGAACCAAGTGCGGAGATGGATGTGATGGGACCCCATGGAACTTGGATGGAAATTTTGGGTTGTGGCATGGTCGATCCCAATGTTTTTGAGAATATTGCGCAAGCTTGGAGCAAAAAGTATCCAGACGAAAAACAAAATCCTTATGATCCAGAAAAAATTTCTGGTTTTGCTTTTGGGATGGGTATTGAGCGTATCGCAATGATTGAATATGGTATCACTGACATACGATTATTTTATGAAAATGATCTTCGATTTTTGGAGCAGTTTGTATGAAGATCAGTTTGCAGTGGTTACAAGCGTATTTTTCAGAAAAACTTACACGCGAAGATGTTGAAAAAGCTCTTTTATCTGTAGGCATTGAAATTGATGAAGTCATTGAAAAAGGTAATGCATTTGAGGGTGTTGTTGTAGCTAAAATTGATGCGTTTGAAAAACACCCGGACGCAGATAAATTATCTATTTGTCAGGTCAATGATGGCACACAAGTGCACCGTTTAATATGTGGTGCAAAAAACTTTGCGCAAGGCGATCATGTTGCGCTTGCAACACTCAATACAAAATTGCCCAATGGCATGACCATTAAAAAGGCCAAGATCCGAGGCGTTGAATCCAGTGGTATGCTTTGTTCAAAAGAAGAGTTAGGACTTGCAGAAGCTTCAGAGGGTATTTTGATTCTTCCAAAAGAAACAACACTAGGTCAAGCATTTGCTGATGCGCTTTTACTTCGTGATACGGTTTTTGTTTTGGATTTAACACCCAATAGAGGCGATTGCTTAAGCTATATAGGTGTTGCAAGAGAAATTTCAGCCGCTTTAAAGAAACCATTGCAGTCAAGAGCATTGTGGATGGCTGATAAAACCGAAGTTCAGTTAGGCGTTTCTATTAATGATTTTGATGCGTGCTCTTATTATAGTTTGATTAAAATTCAGAATGTCACTGTTGAACAAAGTCCGTTGTGGCTACAAACAAGACTTCAACATGCAGGTGTCCGTCCGATTAACAATATTGTGGATATCACCAACTATATTCTCATGGACCGCGGTCAGCCATTGCATGCATTTGATGCAGATAAAGTAAAAGGAACCGTTGTTGTTCGTTGTGCGCAAGAAGGCGAAGAGATTGTTTGTTTGGATGAAGTCAAAAGAAAACTTAACCAAGACGATCTTGTGATTGCTGATGATTCAGGTGCCATTGCCATTGCAGGTGTAATGGGAGGGCTATCAACATCCGTTACTGAAAGTACAAAGAATGTTTTATTGGAAGCGGCTTGGTTTTCTCCACAAACAGTTCGAAAAACGTCTAAACGACTGATGCTTGTTTCAGAATCATCCAAACGATTTGAACGTGAGATTGATGGAGGAGCTGTTCTGGTGCATGGATTGATGGCAGCTGGTATGATGAAAGAAGTTGCTGGTGGCCAACCTGTTGGTTTTGACCAAGTAGGTAGGCAAAATGTCGAGCCTCGCTGGGTTTTTGTCAAGAAACAATCGATTGTACGATGCTTGGGGTTTGAAGTTGCTGAGGCGCATGAAATTCTTTCAAATTTGGGTTTTGGTGTAGAAAAAATGGAAGACGGGTGGAAAGTATCTATTCCTTCCTATCGACCTGAGATTTTGCGTGAAATCGATGTAATTGAGGAAATTGCACGGCTGTACGGGTATGAGAAAATTCCATCTGCGTTGCCACCGTCTGATAAAACACCACAAATAGAATCAACGTTTTACCGAAAGCAAATTCTTAGGAATTGGTTGACGGGTCTTGGTTTACAAGAAACATACACATATAGTTTTGGTACCAAAAAAGATCACGCGTTGTTTGAAGATATTAGTGTGGGAGCACCTGTGGAAATTGCAAACCCAATCACCGTGCATGAGAGTCAAATGAGAACTACTCTTTTGCCAAGTCTTCTTTTGACATGGAAAACCAATGAATCAAGGCAAGCTCGGGGTGCGCGTCTTTTTGAAATTTCAAAGGTGTTTTATCAAGAAAATGATCGTGTTTCTGAAGAAGAGCGGTTAGCTTTTGTGTTGGCTGGGCATCGTTTTCAAAAGAATTGGTTACAAAAAGAAGAAAAGTTTAATTTTTATCATGGTCGAACGATCATAGAAAACCTGTTCGAACATTTGGGCCTTAATATAAAAATAGCACCGCTTGAAAACTCGACTTGTTTTCATCCAGCGCAATCATGTCAAATTTTGTATCAAGATCAGTGCATGGGTTGGATGGGCATGCTTCATCCTCTTATTGCGCAAGAAATTGATATCGGTGGTGATGTTGTAATGGGTGAGCTTAGACTTTCTTCACTTTTGCCTTTTGTTATAAAAAAAGTCGCATATCAACCTTATTCACCGTACCCATTCGTACTTCGTGATTTGGCCTTTGTTGTGAAGGAAAATGTTACGCATCAACAAATTTGTGATTGTGTAAAAAGTTTGAATAATCCGATTATACAAACCATTGAACTTTTTGATCGATACCAAGGTGAAAATGTTAAAAAAGGGCATCAAAGCTTGGCGTATCGATTTCAATTTGGTTCTTCCAAAAAAACGCTTAAAGATATTGAAGTAGATAAGCTTATAGAAAAAATTAAGGACGCGCTAAAAGTCAATCTTGAAGCCACTTTGCGATAAATGACGCTTTGCTTGACTTCTGATTGGATTTTTCATTATAGTGGTGAGTGATGGCAGATGTAAAGCTTGATAAGTTCTTTTACAAGATTGGCGAAGTCGCGGAGTTGACACAATTAGAGCCGTACGTTCTTCGCTATTGGGAAACAGAATTTAGTTTTAAACTAACAAAAACCAAAAACAATCAAAGGCTGTACCAGCAAAAAGATATCCATAAAATTTTTGACATCAAAAAGCTTCTATACGAAGAAAAGTACACAATTGCAGGTGCGAAGAAGAAGCTTAAAGAAGTTTCTAAAGACAGTAAGGGCAAGGCAAAACCAAAGAATCAACTTAGTTTTTTACCTAAAGTTAAAAGTTTTGCTTCGGATAGAGAAGCAGTGCAAAAGTTGCATGTAGAAATTCAGCAAGTCTATGATTTATTAGATCAAGATCCTAAAGATTTGCTTGTACAGGCGCCAAAGAGTTGAGCCATGATTACTGTAACGGATGAGGCGATTCACGCCATCCTTGAAATTCAACAAAAGCAAAATAATCCAAGAATCGGCATTCGTTTATCTGTAGTGGGTGGGGGATGTGCTGGATTTTCTTACAAATTGGATTTAGAGGAAGAAAAAAAAGAAGCAGATTGGGTTTTTTCAAAAAATGGCGCATTTGTATGTGTTGATCCTAAAAGTTTAAAAATCCTAGATGGCATGGAACTCGATTATTTTACAACGATGTCACAACGTGGTTTTAAATTTACCAATCCAAATGCAAAATCCACATGTGGTTGTGGAAGTAGCTTTTCAATTTCGTAAAAGAGGGAAAAAAAGAATGCCAAAAACATGGGTTGTCGCAGGTAAGATTCAGGATTTTGAAGAGGGTAAAGGTAAAGAAGTAAAAGTACAGGGGCAAGCCATTGCTATTTTTCGTATTGATCAAAAGTTCTATGGCATTGAAAACGCCTGCTACCATCAAGGATCTCCGTTGCATGACGGAGATGTGAAGGATTGTGTCGTTACGTGCCCTGCGCACTCTTGGAAGTTTCGTTTGGAGAGTGGTGAATGTACTCGAGATGATTCGATCGTGATGAGAACTTACTCTGTTAAAGCTGAAAATGATGATGTGTTGATTCTAATCTAGTTATTTCCTACATTACTTCGAAAGCTTTTGAAGTAAGTGCATGAAAGAATAGTTTTTCTAACCGAAAGAGTTAACTAAATAATTAGTTAACCAGTGCAGTACCTCTAGTAATTGGTGTGTAAAAGGCAGGTGTGCCGCTTCCAATTGTAGATGTATTTTTAGAAAAAATATCATCTAAAAATAATACTTGTTCATCTGAAAGTTGTGCACCATCTTCCTGTTCACATATAATCTTCTGTGAATCTGAGTAGCACACAACACCTTGATCTAATGCTTGATCTTGTACGTAGGCAAACTCTTCTTCAGAGATTTCAAAATAACCGTCTATTTCATTTCCGCAAATTGTTGGACATTCTGCGATTTGAATGTTGGGTGTATTTTCTTCTTGTTGAGATGTGGCAACGTTTTCACCCACGTTGCTTGAATCTAGTGCTGATCCACAACCGCTAAGTAGTAGTGCGTAGATCATGATATAACTTAATTTCTTCATAGGTTTATCCTTCCCTATACAGTACTCAGCAAGAACAATGCCAAGTTATACCGACATAAGTTATTGAAATTATACAGTTATATTATAACGCAATGTGCTAATTTTCAGCACAGGCTGTACCAAGAAGGGGAAAGGGTTTGTAAAAAACAAGATATAATAGAGTGTAATGAAGTGTTTTAATCATGATTATAGGACAACAGAGAACCATTCGCTCAAATTCTTCTTTAAGCTTTAGTAAGATGTATATCGTGCAGACATGAAAGATAAATCAATATATTCTACGAGCGGAAGTCACGCGGAAGGCCGTAAGGCCTGAGCCATGAAGCGAGAGAATATATTGAAATAAGTATTGAATGGTCGGGACGAGAGCCATGGATATGAAATATCCAAGATCAATAGAGAACCTTGGTTCATCCTTTTTCAAGCATTGGTGAGATGTATTTCGTACGGATATTAAAGATAAATCAATATATTCTACGAGCGAAAGTCACGCGGAAGGCCGTAAGGCCTGAGCCATGAAGCGAGAGAATATATTGAAATAAGTATTGAATGGTCGGGACGAGAGGATTTGAACCTCCGACCCCATGCACCCCATGCATGTGCGCTACCGGGCTGCGCTACGTCCCGACGAAAGAGCCGTTTACGTATCATCCCATGTTGGGTTTTGCAAGAACCGTCACCCAATCGATTTGGAACATAAAAAAACCCCCGATGATGCATCAAGCTTCATCGGGGGTTGTGAAGTGGTTATAAACCGTTTTGTCTACTTCAAAGTTCCTTTGAACTCTGGAGATGGACGGAAACCTACTGTTTTAGAAGCAGGAATATTGATTACTGCACCAGTTTGTGGGTTTCTACCTTTACGTGCTTTACGAGAACGAACGGTCCATGTTCCAAAACCTGGGTAGGTAAAACGTTTGTCTTTTTTGATACCTTTGCCAAGGTTGTCGAAAATTGCGTCAGCAACTTCGTTGATCGCTGCTTTAGATAGCTCGCGGTGTTTAAGAGATGTGGACACTTTTTCGATTAATTCTGCTTTGGTCATTGTAAGTTTCCTTTCTTGTTAATTACAATCGTTAACTACTAACGAGATCCAATTTGTAGCAATCTGAAATCAAGAAGTCAAATCAAATCTTTCTCTTATATCGATAAATAAAGGGGTTACGGATCGTGAAAATGAAACACTGTTAATCAGTGGGGTTACGGCCTGCTTAATGAAAATCTTCAAGAGTCTACTTTATGAAATTCTCTGGAAGTCCTTTAAAATCAAGGGTTTTTTTGAACTCCTTGGGGTAGAGGCGCTGGTAAAAATAGAGGTTTCGAAGGATCAATTTAACGTAGGTTCGCGTTTCCTGAATAGGGATCATTTCAATATAAACATCCTCAGGCATATCTCCCCATCGATTTTTCCACTCTTTTGCACGTCCCGGACCTGCATTATAAGAAATTAAGGCATCAACGATATTCTGTTCAAAACGCTCTAAATTTTCTGCCACATAGGTTGTACCCAAAAGAATGTTTGTGGAAGGGGTAAATAAATCCCACTGACGAATCTGCAAGTTGTGTTTTTGCGCCATTCTTTTTGCCGTAGGCATAATAAGTTGCATAAGGCCAAATGCATTTGCTGGACTTACTGCAAATGGATTGAATGCGCTTTCCTGTTTCATGATGGAAAGTGCAACAATCGTTGGAATACGGTATGTTTTCTTTTCATCAAAAAAGTCAGTGTACGGTGAGAGCGGAAAAAATAATTTCAAACGATCTTCATGAAGTGTAGGCGTTTTTTCAAAAGAGTCATACATCAAATTCATCGAGTAGAGGTAAAAATGAGTGTGGTCAAGGATCTCCGCGAGGCGGTATTTTTCATGATCATCAAGGGGATCAAGTTCTGCAAGCTCACGTCGAACCAAATCATGAAGTCCCACTTGTAAAAATGTATCAATGTCGTAAATCCAAAATGATTCTTTAGCCTTCGATGGTGCAAAAGGTTTGTTTTCAATCGAAGGGTGTTGATCAACAATGGTTGCATAGTAGCTGTATGGATATTCTTTGAGAAGTGAGTTGACTTGCTTTTGCGCTTTTGTTTTTTCTCCCGTTTTTTCAAAGATTCGATACAGCCAATAATGTGCTTGGGCTTTTCTTAAATTTGATGCATTGGGTGTTTCAATCTCATCTTCAAAAATACTTTGAGCCTTGGTGTAATCCTTTAAAAGGTAAGATAAAAGCCCAACTTTAAACAGTGAACGTTCATGAAACTCTGAAAAAACATACTGGTTTGCAAGCTCTTGATAGGTCTGTCGTGATTTTTCAAATTCAAGTTCGTTTTCATGCATACGTGCAAGCATGTAATAGACATTGGAAGCACTTGAATGAAAATCATACTGACCTTTAAACGCTTCAAAAAGGGCCTTTGAGACTTTGTTTTCATCCTGATTCCATAAAAAACGTCCTTCTGAATAGAGTAAATCTGGGGGTAGTTTTTGAAGATGAACAATCAAAGATTCAAGTGTGGAGGGTTGGGCAGTCAAGCGCTTAAGAAGGTTTCGAAATTCTGTTTGTGCCTTTTCATAGGTTTGTGTTTCTGTGTAATGACTAAAAATATCAACGAAGGTTTGGATCGCTGAAGGGTACTGTCCTTGGCTGGCTTCATTTTTTGCTTTTTCTAGTTTAGATGAAGCGGTTTTTTCAAATGGGGTTTCCTGCTTGCTTTCTTTGGAAGGTAATGAGTCGGTAAAAATTTTTTGAATTTCGCTATGGCTATTGTACTGCGTTTGTAAGTAGTGATTGAAATGATTTTGAATATTGCCTCCAAGTGGAAGTATTCGTTTATGCATGTCTAAAATGCTTTGAATCTTGGTTTTTGTTGGAATTTTTCCGGATTGTAAGTGGTTGAACAGCTGGTCTATGAAATGGTTGGTTATTTGTTCCTTTTCAACCTTTATAAATCGATACATTTCTAATAACTCACTGGTAACAAGGACGTCATAATTTAAAGCTTTTGGAAGTTGGAACATAACGAGCCGCAAATGATCTTGGTGCTGAATCACTTGCGTGCCACTTTCTTGACGTAATTTGTCAGACCGAACGAGAAAGTGGATCACATAGTATTGGGCCAACGCATAAATTTGATTTTCTTTTGGGATCAAATCGGCATATTTTTGGGCTTGTTCCCATTCGTTGCGTATTGCATGAACATATGAAAGGATGAATTGATTTTGTGACAAGTCTGATTTGTTGGGTGATGAATTGGGAATGTTTTGGGTAAGCGTGAGGCCAAGAGGGTCTTGCGCTTTAATGGTGGACAAATCAACTGTGATATAGCGGTGTCCACCAAAAGTCGTAAAAAAACCCTCTTCCAATGTCTTTGCAAACACGTGGGTTTGCAGTAGAATAAGGGTCACAGACAACGTTGTGATGATGTTGGAGTACTGTCTAGTTTTGGGCATGTAAGTTCAACTTGAGAAAGGTAGCATAAAACCATGACAAAAAAAAATATTCAGGTGATTTTATCCATTTTAGCTCTGACGCTTTTGAGCCTAGGAGGGCTGTATTATTTTTCTCAACAATCCAAAAAGGAAGAGGCACAAGTAGAAAAGCAAAAACAGCCTACTGCTGATGTCCAAGTAGAAAAGCCTTCTGTATTGAGTAACATTGAATTTTTAGGCGATGATGTAGCAAAGAAGATTACGCTTTCTCAAATTTCAAAGAAAAACTATCGTGTTCGGTTGTTTGATGCAGGAAATGGTTTTTCTATCGTTTTTCCTAATACTGAATCAACATTAAACTCTGAATATATAAACCCACTTCCTTGGGTTCATTCCATTTCATTTGAACAGAAACAATTTCGTGGCCAATCTAGTGTTGAAATGACTGTTTCGACGATGGACGGCGTTGCTTTGTTTGATCAATTTCAAGACGGGGCATTGGTCATTGAATTACAATCTACCAAAGCAAATGTTGTAGAAGATACGGCAGTCAAAAAAGCTACACCAGAAAAGAAAGAGACAAAAACGGTTTCAAAACCCAAACCAACACCAACAAAGACAGCAAAAGCGCCTACGCCAAAACCAACGCCCAAACCTGCACCTAAGCCTGCTCCAAAACCAGCACCACTTCCAAAAGAAGAAGTTGAGCCTGTATTTCCAGATACATTTTCAGATTCTCAAGACAACAATTTTGCGTTTGAAGAGGATACTTCAACTGGGTCAGATTTATTCAGTGATGATTCAGATGCAGCTGAAATTGTGATGGATGAATCTTTAATATCAGGTGAAGAATTTGATGCGAGTGATAATTCTCAACCTGTTTCGATTATGGATTTAGAGACGAGTTTCTCTTTAGGGGATGGTTCTGATGGCTCAGGGCAAGGTTCACAAGAAGTCGCGGCAATACCATCTGATCAAGGAAAATTTGATATGGGATCAAGTGCGCAAATCACGATGATTCAAAGCATGCAAGTTACAACCA
>JAGRAZ010000036.1 GCA_020434345.1 Bdellovibrionales bacterium | reverse complement strand
AAAAGGCATGACGCAAGCTCTAGACGGAGTCTCAATTACGGGGTCAACCATGCAACGCATTGGCAATACCACACACATGATTTTTGAGGGGCTGGACGCGGAATCCCTGCTCATTGCTGCAGATCTTGAAGGCATTGATGTATCAACAGGCTCCGCTTGTCATTCTGGCGCAACAGAACCCTCTCATGTTATCACTGCGATGGGTATTCACCCTACAGCTGCTAAAGGTGCGGTACGCTTTTCATTTGGATGGAACACAACCGCGGAAGACATTGATAATGCATTACAAATTCTTCCTTCTCTGATCACAAAAATTCGTCAAAAACAGTCTAAATCTACCCCCTGCTGATCATTGCATATCTTTCTTAACATGATACATAGTCTTCCTTGTGAGCGATAATACAAACAAGCTAAAGCAAACCAAATACGTTTTTTTGATTGGTTTTGCGCTCTTAGGCTTAGTCATCATTCTAACAACAACTTTACCAAATTCTTTTCAATACTATGTAACAGTTTCAGAATTTACACACGACCATCAAAAGTACGATCATAAACAAATCAAATTGGCAGGAAAAGTCGTCCCCGGTTCTATCAAACATCAAGGAACAACGTGGAATTTTGACGTATTTCATGAAGAGGCGACCTTACCAGTTGTATACCAAGGAGCGATGCCTGATACCTTTAATGATACCGCAGAGGTTGTTTTAACTGGCACATATGAAGATCAAAGTTTTATTGCAACTCATGTTTTGGCAAAATGCGCTTCGAAATATGAAGAAAAATTACAACCTCCTCTACAATCACAAAAGGATAAAGCATAAATGGAAATTCTTGCAAACCTGATCTTGCATTTCTGTTTGGTGCTTGGTGTTTATGCATTTTTTTCATCCATTATTGCTGGAAAAACTCAGGAAACAAAATGGCTTAAAAGCACGCAAATCACTCAATCCATTTTTTGTGCACTCATCATAACCTGCGCTGTACTTCTTGTAGGATGTATACTGGCTGGAAAATATTACCTCTCTTATGTGTATCAATATTCGAACTCCACAATGCCCACCTTTTATAAAGTTGCTGCTTTATGGGGCGGCCAGAATGGTTCGCTATTATGGTGGCTCACGATTCTTTGCGTGTATACTTCTGTTTTACTGTGGACAAACCGCCGCGAAAGGTCATCTCTTTTTCCCTACGTTTTGACTACCCTCTCAGCGATCCAAATATTTTTTGTCATTTTACTTATTTTTGCTGCAAACCCATTTGATACAATTCCCTATGCTCAATTAGGAGGCTTTGAAGACGGCAGAGGTCTAAATCCACTTCTTCAAAATTACTACATGATCATTCATCCCCCCTCTCTTTATTTGGGTTATGTGGGCATGTCGATTCCATTTTCATTTGCGATGGCTGCTTTGATTTCAGGTAAACTTGATAATGAGTGGATTGTTCGTATTCGTAAATGGACATTAACGGCTTGGTTTTTTCTTTCACTGGGCAATTTGTTAGGGGCATCATGGGCATATGAAGTGCTTGGTTGGGGTGGATACTGGGCATGGGATCCAGTTGAAAATGCAGCCTTCATGCCTTGGTTAACAGCTTCGGCTTTTCTACACTCTGTCATCATTCAAGAAAAAAGAAACATGTTAAAAGTATGGAATATGATTCTGGTTATTTTATCTTTTGTTTTAACACTCACAGGAACTTTCTTAACAAGATCGGGAATTGTTTCATCTGTTCACTCCTTTGCACAATCTGATATTGGGACGTATTTTTTGGTTTTCCTAATTTTAACAATTGTATGTTCTGTAGGTTTTTTACTTTATCGTTTGAAAGAACTTGAAAGCCAAAGAACACTTGACTCAATGTTGTCCCGTGAATCTGCATTTATGCTTAACAACCTAGTTTTGGTTGGAGCAGCAGTAGCTATTTTATGGGGTACCATTTTTCCCGTTATCTCGGAAGCTGTCAGAGGCGTAAAAATATCGATTGGCCCTCCTTATTTTAATAAGGTTATGGTTCCTATTGGTCTGCTTTTACTTCTTATGACTGGCGTAGGTCCGCTCATCGCTTGGAGAAAAACTTCAAAAGAACAGCTAAAAAAAGCTTTTATGTGGCCTGTACTTTTTTCGATTGTAACTTGTGTTTTTGTTACAATTTTTGTTTCACAGAAAATTGCAGTGGTTGCTTCATTCTCTTTTTGTTCCTTTGTATTTGTGACTATTTATCTTGAATATAAAAAGGGCATTCAAATTCGAATGAAGGCCTTAAAAGAAGGATTTTTACAAGCATCGGTCCGATTGGTAAGAAAAAACGAGCGCCGTTACGGTGGTTATATTGTTCATTTTGGTATTGTACTTATGTTTGTAGGTTTTACTGGTTCAGCGTTTAAGTCTGAACAGGAGTTTGAATTGCGACCGGGGCAAGCCGATCAGCTTCAAAATTACACGTTCCGTTACGACCAGATCGATGTGCAAACCAACCCACATAAAAGGGTTTTTACTGCGCAATTTTCTATTTGGAAGAATAACAAGCCATTTTCCTATGCGTACCCAGCAAAAATTCTTTTTAAAAGCCAAATACCCGGCGAACCTGATCAACCCGGAACTGAAGTATTTATAAAGCGTTCTCTTGTGGAAGATCTTTACTTTGCACTTTTAGCTTTCGATGAAAATAATCAAACCGTTTTTGTTAAAGTAGTCGTAAATCCCCTTGTTCAGTATATATGGATTGGAGGCTTATTTTTGATATTAGGAACCATGGTTGTCATGTGGCCAAAGCCTAAAAGCCTTGTGGGGAACAAAGCATGATATGGATTTTCATCTGCATAGTCATTCTTAGTATTACTTTAGTTACATGGCCGCTGTGGCATCAAAATAACAAAGATATTAAACTCTCAGATGACATTCACCCTGTAAATACGTTACTTCATCAAAAAGAAAATTTGTTGCAATCCATACGAGAATTGGATTTTGACTTTGAAACTGGAAAAGTATCAAATGCAGATTATCAAATGCTACGTCAAAAAATTGAAAGTGAAACGATTGAAGTCCTTAAAAAGCTTGAAACTACGAACGCACGTTGGATTGAGTTAGAAAATAAAATTAAAGCGTCAATTTCAATTTTACTACTTACTCTTCTTATTCCTTGTTTTGCTCATGCTGATACAATTAAAGGACAAGTACGCATATTACAAGGATCAGAAAAAACACCTGCCGTGCAGCAATCAGTGCAACTTGATTTGTATAAAAATGGTCGTATGGTTGCAGGCTCAAAAACACTTACAGATGCGCAGGGCAATTACAAGTTTACAATGGAACCTGCATCAAACAATTGGTTTTATCGCGTTTCTGTTCCCTATAAAGAAGTATTTTTTTACTCTGATTATTTTATGGAAACACAAACTCAGGTTCCTGAAATTATGATTTCTGAACCTACTGGTTCATTACAAGATATAAAAATTGTTGAAGTTGTTTTTTTTGAGTTCGGATCGGGCACACTTGCAAAAATAACACATCAATTACAAATACAAAACAGTGGGACAACTACATATCACCCAAAAATGCCGCAGGCAGAGCCCTTGGTTATCGATCTCCTTGAGGGAGGATTTAATTTATCTCTTGTTGAAGGTCTATCAAGAGACGAGATGAGTGTAGATGAAGAAAGCCACACAATGCACTTACCATTGATTCTTCAGCCCAATGTTGATCGAGATATTCGATTCTCTTATATGATACCCTTAGATCAACGTACCATTGAAATTTCAAAACAAAACCTTACTCATCACAAAAGTCTGCATTTCATTAGCAATCGTGAAAGCATTCGAATGCCATCAAAGTATATTCAATCTATGGAAATACCAACTTCACTTGCAACAAACTTTACAACGGCTTTTGAAGTAAACATGCCGATAAATAACCTTACTGCGCATATGCGTGGAATCAAGAGACCTAAAGACGTATACTATCTTTGGACGCTCCTTGCCTGCCTGACTGTGGTTCTTTTATTATTCATATTCTTTGCTGTAACTAGAAAAGACAAAAATGAGGAATCTATTGATAATATCGAAAGCATGATTCGAGCATTGCTACAGGCACCTTCAACAGAAGAAAACAGGTTGAAGATAGATTTGTTGAAACGTCGTCTTTATCATATGATGTACAAATCTATATGAGACCACTATCAATAAAGTGTGAGAACGTTTCATTTGCATATTCTGCATATACTGTATTTCAAAACCTCAATTTTGAAATAACCCAAGGTCAAAAAATTGCGCTTGTTGCTCCAAATGGCGCTGGGAAAACAACGCTACTACATCTTTTGTCAAAGATGCTTGTTCCCGACCAAGGCAAAGTGTCTGTATATAAGGATCAAAAGATTATTGAAAAAAGAAAATATTTTTCTGATTTAGGCATCGCCCTACCACATCCTTATATGTTAATGGATTATACAATAGAGGAAAATCTTATCCTTCATCAACAATTTCATCAAAACCCAGAATTTAAACACGCCGCTGAATTGGCTAAGCTTTTTTCGATGACCCATATAATGAACCGAAAATGTGGAAATCTTTCCTTTGGTGAACTTCGAAAAGCTACACTGATCAAGGCACTTATGAATCATGCTCCATATGTCATGCTCGATGAACCCACCAATGGTCTGGATGATCGAGCCAAAGATTTACTACTTGAGTATCTTAAAACATTGGATGGCATCTTGATTATTGCAACGCATGATCGAAGCTGGGCAGTTGATCTAGCAACGGACATCTGGACAATTCATGACCGAGGTGTCCATGATTTTTAATTTGACTGTGTTTATTTTTAACTGGTTTTTCAGAAACAAAACAAGACTTTTGGCCGTTGGATTTCAGAGTTTTTTACTTTTGTTTTTTATGGCATTGGGGTTTTCCCAAGTACCCAATATTCAGAGCTACTTTCCAAGTATTTTTTTGATTTGTACCTTTTTTATGGGTCAATTTTTATTGGTAGAAACCCATTACAAATTCTCAGAAGAAAAAACACTCCAATCATTGTTGCTTTCTGGAGTTTCACCCAATACTCTTTTTATAAGTCTACTTTTAACGTTTACTGTATGGATGCTGTTTATTGAATGTATTCTTTGGGTACTCATGCATACATTTTTTCAGGTAAATCCTATTATCCTTACTCCATCACTTCTAGTCGTACTCATTTCAGGTACAATATCCTATGTTTCTCTAGGTATTCTTTTTTATGGCTTTTGCGCTTTCTCTAAAATTGATGCAATGTTTGTGATGATTTTATTTTTTACACTTCAGATCCCTCTTTTCCTATTTTTTTATCAGGCTCTTGAAACACTCCAACATGCCGAAATGACACTTAGGCTACTTCCACTTATTGGTATGAATTTGTTGTTTGTTTTTTCGTCTCTTCTCTTATATGAATTTATGACAGAGGATCTTACATGAAACCATGGTTTTTTATATCGCTTGCGTTAGGAATTGCATTTAGCATTATTTTTTTCTACGCCCCTATGGAAAAAACTCAAGGCATTGTTCAGAAAATATTTTATATTCACGTATCCAGTGCATTAACGATGTATGTCGGATTTTTCATTGCTTTTATTGCATCCATTATTCATCTATATAAACGAGAGTCTCGTTACTATTGGATGAGTAAATCTGCAATTGAAGTTGGCTACGTTTTTTGCTGCATCGTGCTTCTTACTGGTCCTGTCTGGGCCAAACCTATTTGGGGTGCTTACTGGACCTGGGAGCCTCGACTAACGACTACTTTCATTTTGTGGCTTATCTATACTTCTTATCTTCTGTTTCAAAGTTACCTAAAGGAAAATCAAAAAAAGGCCGAAGTCATCTCTAGCATTATTGCAGTTGTGGCTTTTTTTGATGTTCCCCTGATTCACTTAAGCGTGAAGTTATGGCGAGGTGTCCACCCTACTGTACTTAGAAACAAAGAAGGGTTACCACCGAGCATGTCTTTAACCCTTGTGATTACTTTTTTTGTTATGATTGGCTTATTTGCATATTTGCTCCGTCAACGCTTTTTTCTTGAAAAGCTGGAGCAGCAAATTTTACAACTTAAGGAGAATCAATGAATACGCTTACATTTTTTGTAATTGGCTATTTTTTATTTTTATTTGTTCTGTTTGCGTATTTACGCAGGCTTGATCTTAAGCAACAAGAAATCAAAAAAATTCTACAAGAACTTAAAAAATAGATTTTTAATCTATTCTTTCGCGAGTTTGCGAAGTACATTTGGTAGGCAATAATATGATGAAAAAACTAAAATCCAAGTCACGTATCGTGACTTGTCCATTGTGTTTGTGTGAAAGCCCGTCTCTTATTTTTTAGATATGTGAATCATATTGTTGTCGTACAAATGTACGAAGCTGTCTGAGAAAATCGATCACCAACACTAGATCTGAATGTACGCGAGTTTGCGAAGTACATTTGGTAGGCAATAATAGGATGAAAAGCTAATAAGGTTAAAAATAAGAAACTTTCATGTTGGCCATGTACATCATGCCTTCTTTTACCGGCTCACTAAAATCACTTTCGTTGGTTAACATACGGTTGTACACACCGACACCAAACTCAATATTTTTGATGATCGTGTAGTTCACACCTACGTGACTTGCAAAAATCATTGCCTTTTGATTGCCAATATAAGCATCTCTTGTTTGACCAAATGCAAGGTCGCCTTGCACCATAAGTTTTTTAGAAAGTTGCGTAGACAGAGAAATCTTACCATGATGAAGCATTTGGTTGCCGTACATTCCTGTAAAGGAACCGCCACCAAGTGCTTCACTGGCAAGTGAGAGTGACATGTTGGACTTTTGAAAATCTTTTGAAAGTGTAAGTGATGCTGTAGGATACAAATTAACATTGTCGCTTGCAAAATCTTTGCAACGAACCAAACCCACATTTGTGCGTAAAGCTAGATCTCGTAAAAAATATTTGTCTATACCAACAGATCCGTAAATCATTTTTTCATGACGGGTTTGCGCTTGGTTTTGTTCTCCTAGAGAACGTATATCTTGTTTTGAATATGTGAAACCAAGGTTTGTAATTACATGCAATGAGTTTTTTACTTGATAGTTGATTAACATGTTTGAGTTTGCCTCAAGAGAATCTTGCAGTTGTGTTGAACCAAAATCTTGTTTGAATGACTTAAACTGTGACAAATTGATTGAAAGTTCATTTGAAATAGAACGTTGAGATAAAGCAACATTTTGCATGCCGCCAAAACCAGAAGAGAGGTACTTTTGATTTTGCTGACTTTCTTCTACTTCAGAAAAGTTGGCAAATTGTAAAAATGAAGTCAAAACAAGAAGGGATAAGAACAGCTGCTTGGTAAAATGCTTCTTCTGAAAAATGATTCTTTTGCCGTTACGACCGTTCACACCCACTTAAAATGCAATAATAATGCCATTCGTCAATTTTACTTGCACGTACTTAACTATTCGAAATTACAACATAATATATACTTTTCTACAATGCCGCAGAGCATGATTTTATGCTCTATTTTGGCTCATACGCAAAAATTGCAGACCCAATTATGCCTTTTTTTGCTCATTTTTTGATATATAAGAGTCAAAGCTATATGTCCGATCAAAAAACATTTACCAAGCAGTCCAAGCTTCCATCTCTTGAGGAGATGGATCGAAGAGCCGATCAACTTCAAAAAGAAGGGGATCATAAAAATGCGATGATTTGGATGGGTCACGCGTATATTAAACGCAAAGATTATCGCAAAGCCATACAATGCTTTGAAAAAACCCAAAGCTGGGAAACACTTGCAGATATTTATCTAACACTAGGACAAGAAAAAAAATACCATCACTATTTTGGAAAGTACTTGTTGTCTGAAGGACTTGTCAAAGAAGCTGCAGAATCATTTTGGGAAGCAGGTTCTTATGCACAAGCAGCGCAACTCTTTGAAAATTTATTTGATTTCAAACGAGCTATACAGGCATACGTTAAAGCTGGCAATGTTAACGAGGCGGGTCAACTCCTGATCCGTATTGGCCAACCTGATAAAGCTGCTCGTCTTTTTGAAAAAGCAGGGCTTTATCCACAAGCAATTCAGTATTACCAAAAAACAGAGCGTTGGGATGATTTGATTCGAATTTATGATCGTACAAAAAAATATCTCAAAGCCATCAAAGCATGTTTACAGATTCATGACTTCAATGCAGCTCTTCACTTTGTAGATAAAATTGATAAATCAAGCGAGAAGTATCTACAAGCGTATGTCTACATCATGCTTTTTTTACAGGAAAATAATAAAGAAGATCTAATACCAAGTATGTTTTACGACATCATGTATGACAGAAGAGTAAAACTTAATGAAAATCAACTACTCATGCTTGCAGAGCTACTTGAAAAGACCAAGTACAACCACGAAGCATTGCAGGCATATCGACGTATCGTTAATTTAGGAAATTCACTTCCTCATGTACTTGTTAAAATTTCTAACCTTGAAAGAAAACTACAATTTATCAAACAAAAGGAAGAGCTTCGTTCGTACACCAATCGTTTCTTGCTGTACCGATTTTTAGGTCAAGGTGCTATGTCAAAAGTATATAAGTCCAAAGATACTCAAACGGAGCAATGGGTGGCACTTAAAACTTTCTCACGTGATCAAGAAGATGAAGATCATGTACAAGCCTTTTTTCAAGAAGCGCGAACAACAGCAAATTTGCACCACCCCAATATCATCCAAATTTTTGATTATGGTATCGAAAATGAGCACCTATTTATATCCATGGAATATTTACAGGGAAAAACTCTAAAATATGTACTAGATCAAACAGGCCCTATTCCACTTCATGATTTTCTCAATATTGCAGCTCAACTTTGTAAAGCCTTGATGTATGCGCATGACATGCATGTTGTCCATCGTGACATTAAACCCTCAAATATCATGCTTCTAAAAGACAAAACGGTAAAACTCATGGATTTTGGTATTGCAAAGCTTTCTCATATGGCCAATTCAATATCGATTGCAAGGGGCACGCCTCGATATGCTTCACCTGAACAAATACTAGGGATTCAAACAACCAAACAATCAGATCTGTATTCCTTAGCTGTAGTTTTTTATGAAATGCTTTCCGGTAAACCGCCTTTTGAGGGAGAAAATGCACTTCATGATCAAGTCAATAAAACGCCAGAACCACTCGATCAAGTGGTGGATCGAGTGCCTTATGTATTGGTCAATATTATTATGGCATGTTTGGCCAAAAAACCAGACCGAAGACCTGCTGGCATTCATAAAGTTTTAGAAGTCATCGAGACAATCCGTCACACATTATACGAAGAAACAACCAAAGAACGAATTATTCATTAAGCTACTTATTAAAAAGTGACATTTGAATTTGATTTACAAAAGCTTCTATGTTCTTTTTAGATTCTTTTTGAAGATCAGTATACGCCAAACCTAAAACTGGTAATTGACCCTCTTGCAAATCAACACGAACCAATTTGGCAACAACTGTAATTTTATGTTCTTGCTTAGGAAGTTTAAAGGAAAGTGTTAGCGTCTGGCCAATGGAAGGAATTGCATCTATTGAACTTACAACTTCTGAGCTAACACTGATTCCGCTTGTTGAAATATCTCTTGCGTATCCAAAGATAAGTTCCTCAAAATTTGATTGAACTTTCATCGATACTGGCACACGAGGCGACGTTCTTTTTTCAATGGGCATATAGGCCCCATACCATAGAAATACAAATAAAATCTAGCTGGATTTTTTCCGTTCATACGATATAGATGTCAATGGAAAGAGAGGCTTTTATGAAATGGGACCATCTATCGATTACCAACACACTTTTACTCATTATCGCAATTTTGCTTTTGGTTTTGGTTGCAGGAGGAAACCGACACATGGCGCCAACACCGACGCGTGCGCCGGCGCTTTCTGATATGGGTTCAGCGCCTCAAATGCAAGAAGCATCTGACCCTCACGCTGGAATGCAAATGCAGACACCGGAAAATTTTAATTTTCAAAACATGATTTTTGCTGCACTTTCTTGTCCTGAAGATCAAACCATAACATTGGCCGACTTTGGTTGTGCAGGCGATGAAGCTTCTGAAAGAAGGCAATTTGTAAAAAACCTTAATGCACAAGGACTTCCTCCTCGAGCACTTTTTGATCAAATTATTGAAACTTATGGAGAAGACGCTCTTACAGATGAAGCAATGGAAATTCGAAAAAACAATCGCGCAGCTCAATAGAGCGTTTGCAAGGCTTTTTGAATTCTAGATATTGATCTGTCCTTGCCAAGAATTTCTAAAATATCATAAATTCCCGGACTAAACTGGGATGCTGTTAGAATGATTCGTAAAGGTTGACCAAGGCTCTTGAATTTTAATTGATGATCTGTAAGTGTTTCTTGAAATATTTTTTCAAGTGCATCATGTTGCCAATCATTCAAGCTCTGAATTTTTTGCAAAAATGTTTGCATGGGCTCTTTTGTATCAGACGTTAAGAATTTTAATTGATCTTCTTTAGAGATTACAACTTCATCTTGAATGTAAAACGAACTCAATTTTGCAAGCTCATCCAATGTTTTTGCTCGATCTCGTAAAGCATCAATGACCTTTTTCATCTCAGGTGCATTTTTTCGAGAAGCTGGAATTTCTATATATTGCTCAATCCCTGAAACAAGCTCCTCCAGAGAATTATGCTTCATGTAATGTTGGTTAATCCAAAGAAGTTTTTCTGGATTAAATACACCGGGAGACTTCCCAACTGCATCAAAATCAAATTTCTCAATCATTTCTGCCATGCTAAAAATTTCTTGATCTTTATGAGACCAGCCGAGTCGAACCAAGAAATTCAAAATTGCATGAGGAAAATATCCCATATCTCGATACATCTGTACGGAAGTAGCGCCATGTCTTTTTGACAATCTTGTTTTATCTTGTCCTAATATAAGCGGAAGGTGTGCAAATTGGGGTACATCAAAGCCCAATGCTTGGTACATCAAAATTTGTTTGGGCGTGTTGTTAAGATGATCATCACCTCGAATAACATGCGTGATCTTCATTACAGCATCGTCTACAACAACGACAAAGTTATATGTGGGTGTTCCATCTGATCGAGCAATAACTAAATCTTCAATTTCTTTGTGGTCAACCGTCACATCCCCTTTTACCAAATCATGCACCGTTGTTTGGCCCTGTGGTACACGAAAGCGAATCACAAAAGGCTGATCATTTTTTTCGTGCCGCCGAGAAAAGCAACGCCCATCATACATTGGCTTTTTCTTTTGTGCCTTTAGTTCTTCTCGCATTTGTTCTAAGGTTTCAGGACTGCAGTAACATCGATAAGCTTTTTCTTCTTTGACCAATTGATCAATATACTCTTTGTATAAATCATATCGCTCAGATTGAAAAAATGGTCCTTCATCCCACGAAAGCCCCAACCAAGAAAGACCATCTAAAATCGCCTCTGCAGCTTCTTGAGTTGAACGCGCTTGATCTGTATCTTCAACGCGCAAAACAAACACACCATTATGCCTTTTTGCATAAAGATAATTAAATAGTGCGGTACGAGCTCCTCCAATATGGAGAAACCCTGTAGGGCTTGGTGCAAATCGAACGCGAACTTCGTCTTTTTTCATGGTTTGTAAGTGCTAACTTTCTTTGATGTGTAAAAAATGTATCGACCGCTTTTACCTTTGAACCATTGATAAATCAATTCTCAACCACAGCTTCGCCTGATCAAGGCTATTTTCTGCCAAATACTCAAAAAAGCCATTTTGGAACTTTTTTTGTTAAGGGTAACTTTTATTTCTATTTTTATTTTTTTACTTGCGCGGATGATCAAATCCGTCTACTCTAGAAATTGTATAGGGGAAAAATTATTACGATGATTGGCCATAAATTGGTAACTTACTGTAATAATTAATGTTTTAAAAAGGTAGAAATGGGCATTTTAATGAAAAAATTCTTCATCGCGAGTCTCATCCTTGGATGTGTTGGGATGCCCTATGCACATGCTTCCCTTGTCTATCGTCTCAATCCCACACAGATGACCCAATTGGCCAAAGAGGTTCGAAAAGGCGAGGTGGTCTCCACATGGACAAGCCCAGACCCAGTCAATAAAATGATTTATACCTATGTAAAAATCAGAGTGGAGGAGACTTTTAAAGGCGTTCCGCGCTCTGAAGTACTTTTACGACAACCCGGGGGATCATACACCTACGCCGATACAAAAACGACCTACCGTCAAAAAGTATTTGGTATGGAAACCTTTCAAAAGGGTGAAAAAGGCATCTTCTTTATTGAGTACGCCAAAGATGGCGCCCCCAGTGTTATGTTTGAGGGAAAGCACCAAATTCTGAAAGATCCGCAAACAGGTTCTGAAATAGCGCATCAACCCTTTTCTAGAGATGTTCATTATGTAAACAAAGAGCTCAAAAGCATGCATGTTGAGCATGCTACGTTTTCAAAAAATCAAGTTCGTAATCTACAGGAGCTGGTCCAAGAGATTCAGTCTGCTGTACAAAACGAAAAGGGAGGAAATACGCAACAGAAACAATAGCGTAATCATGTAGAAAAAGCCTAAGGGTCGGAAGACGAGTTTGTTGCACGTTGGTTCAAGTTCTTCCACAAGCACCTCCCCTTAGACTTACCTCAAGCGGAAAAAAGCTTAGATTGGTGCTTAGACAGTTATGAAGAAGCAAAGCGGTACGTTGGTGAAAATAGCTTCAAGGGGCATCTTGGTTGGAATGTTAACAACCTCCACTCAGGTGTTTGGCTTTAACCTCATTTCGTATGATGGTGTAGCAGCACGCTGGGGTGTAGGAAAAAACATTGAAATTGAGATTGATACAAATTTTCATCCATATGTTGACGAAGATGGCTGCGATTCATCTGGGTCTTGTGTTTCCATTTATCAAACTGTTGTTAACTCTATCAATAGCTGGAAAGATGTTTCCAATGCAGATGTTAAGCTTTCTAAAATCACAACCAAAAGTATTTCTGGTACACCTCATTATGATGGTGTGAATCAAATTAAGGTTTACACTTCGGGTTGGAATGATCTTCCTTTTAATCCACCCGCTTCAGCGCTTGCTGTTACGATTTCTACCTATAAAGATCCAAATGAAATTATTGATTCAGATATCTTTTTTAACGCAGAAAATTTTGGTTGGGCTGTCATTAACACAGACGAAGAAAATAACGTCTACGACATTCAGAACGTACTTACACATGAATTGGGCCATTTTCTAGGTCTTGATCACACCTCTGAAAACGCTTCAGAGAATGAGGCTGCCTATTTTGATGCAACCATGTTTTATGCTTCACGTCCGGGTGAAACATTTCGTCGAAGCTTAGAAAACCAAGACGTGCTTGGTATTCAACACCTTTATACATCAATTGATTTGCCTGAACCAACCGTAGGTGAGATTTCACCTTCTGTTCTTGATATTGACTCCAATACCGAAACCATTGAAATTTTTGGAAATGATTTCTATCCAACTGCCTCTGTGATTCTTGTTCGCAACAACAATTTAGGAGACATCAGTGCACGTGTCATTTCAGTAGAAAGTGATCGCATTGTCGCTAAAATTCCAGCCAACAACTTACAGTCAGGAACTTATGAAGTTGTTGTGGCCAACTCCTATGACAAATTTGTTCGCTTACAAGACGGCGTTGAAGTGAACAACCCTTATGTTTATGGAACCTACGATCAAGACTCACATGCTTCTTCTTCAGGTGGTGGATGTCAATCTGATGAAGCAAGTGGATTGATGCTTCTTGCCCTTCCCCTTCTTGGGATGATGATTATCCGCAGAACTCGCCTTGCATAATCCTCAATAAGAAAAGTAAACAAGGCAAATCATTGCCTTGTCCTTTTTTTAACTATTCAAACACGAATCATTCGTGATTTTTTAACAATCGTACGTAAATTTATTCGAACGGAAGTCAAGCGCAGCCCGCAAGGGCGAGCCATGAAGTGAGAATGAATTTACGTACGATTATATTAAAACAAGGCAAAACATTGCCTTGTCGATTTTTTACGCAATGACTATTGATTGATTTACATCCCAAAGGAGAACTCAAGCGCAGGCAAGCTTGCTTGCCGAGCCATTCGACGGCGGGATTAAATCAATCATGTCACGATTTCCATTTGATATTGCACCCTAACGACGGCCTTTGATCTGGTGATGGCTCACTGCCTTCCAAAATCGCATCCAGCGCGGCACGCAAATCTTTGCCATCGCTTTGAATATTGTTTCCGGGTCGGCTGTCATCAAGTTGTCCACGGTAGACCAAAAGCCCTTTTTTGTTATATACAAAGAAATCGGGTGTGCAGGCGGCATCAAATGCACGTGCTACACTTTGGTCTTCATCGTACAGAACAGGAAATTCCCAGCCAAGGTCTTTGGCAAGTTTGGCCATTTCATTTGGATGATCGTCTGGATAGTTTTCAACATCGTTACTGGCAATCCCTGCAAAGCGAATGCTTTTGTTTAAGTATTCACCAGTCAAAGTTGTAATTTGATCCATAATGTTTTGCACGTAGGGACAATGTTTGGAGATAAACATGATGACAAAGGCTTTGGCGCCCATCAGATCGTTGGGGCTGACTTTGTCGCCAACGCGAACCTCAGGTAAAAAGAAATCAGGAACAGGTGTGCCTAAGGCCACCATGGTAGAAGGTGTTCTTGCCATAACACCTCTTTACTACCATAGAATCTACCAAGAAGAAAATTCGGATAAATCGCGACCGATAAAAATTTGATATAAGTACTCGCTCCACAGCGCGCCTCCATTACATAACGGAGTAGATTTTGCCAAGAGTTTCACTTTGGCAGAAATATCGTCATCCAAGTTTATGTGCCAGTTTTCATCACTGGCTTGGTCTGTACAAGTTGCATAAATTGCACCAGATTGAGGAAGGGCCTTACAGTATTCTTTGATTTTATTGGGTTGATCTTCAGCTTTTTCACCACAATCATAATAGTCATCATAAAATTCAGATACATTATCAAGATAGTTCATAAAAGAATCTTGGACCTTGATACCTTCATCTGTTTTCCAAAATGAAACATATGTTTCATTTTTGGTCGTCTCGGCAGATAATTCAACTTCAGAGATGAAAGAATAAAATGGCAAAGCCTTGCTTTGCTCAGGTAAAATAACAAATATATCCTTGTAGCTGACTTTGTTTCTTTGTTTAGCACTTTCTACAGCGCTCTCTTTGATCCAAAATGTAATCTTTTTATTTTTTAACAAATACTCAACAAACATTTGAACCAACACATCATTTTCTAGGTCTATATAAAAAGCCGGGCTATCCGATGTTTTACCGCTAGGGTAGGTTATTTTTTTAAAAAAATGGACTTTGGTTCCATCGGAAACAAATTCATCTACATATACATTAGAAGATAAATATTTCTCTTTGTTTTCGGTTACAATTTTTTGGATCTCCAAAAATGAATCATACGAAACAATCGGACTCCAGTTTTGAGAAATTGCATCTGCAAAAAACTGATCATTCAAAAGAATAACACCTGAACTCAAGGATTGCGTTTGTTCTTGAGGTTTGGTTTTAGCAGGCGTTGTGCTTTTTGGTTTGGATTTTTCCTTTACGGGTTCCTGTTTTGCCTCTTGCTTCTGACCCGGCTGCAGATCTTTCAAACCTTCAGTTGTTTTACCCATTTGGGCAAATGCGCTTCCAGCGACAAACAAACAAACTATATATGTGAACATGTTGCGGTACATCCTACGTTCTCCTTGTTATTTACGGTAATTCCGGATCGACTTTTTTTATAAAAAAGGCAATCGATACCTGCGGAAGTGAATCTTGTGCTGTAAGCGGTGTACTATCTAAGTTGTTTCTTGATGCATCCAAGTAACTTAACACCGTACTTTTGTAGCGTTCATTGTCTAAGTTTGCGTTGATCACAAATACATGCGGGAAACGAAGTCCAAATGCATTGTTCTCCACCAAGTGATCAAATTGATG
>JAGRAZ010000035.1 GCA_020434345.1 Bdellovibrionales bacterium | reverse complement strand
GTGTTCTTTCTTTTGCTCCATCAACAATTGCTTGCGCAAGTGGGTGTTCACTAGCCTGTTCAAGGCTGGCGACATAAGATAGAAATTCACCTTCTTGATAATCTTCTATAGGGTTTACCGTAACAAGTTTTGGTTTTCCAAGCGTCAATGTTCCCGTTTTATCGACAACCAACGTATCAATTTTTCGTAAAATTTCGATCGATTCAGCATTTCGAAACAATATACCCTGCAAAGCCCCTCTTCCAGTTGCCACCATGATCGACATGGGTGTGGCAAGTCCCAATGCACAAGGACAGGCAATAATTAATACTGAAACTGCGTTAATCATCGCATAAGAGAAAGCTGGATCAGGGCCCCAAATACCCCAAACAATAAAAGTGATGATTGAAACAACGATTACAACTGGTACAAATATACCTGCGACTGTATCTGCTAGTTTTTGGATTGGCGCTTTGCTTCTTTGTGCCTCAGCCACCATATGAATGATTCTTGAAAGTAGCGTTTCACTTCCAACCTTTTCAGCACTTATAATGAGACCACCCGTACCATTGATCGTTGCACCCACAACCTTGTCACCCCGACTTTTAATAACGGGTATAGGTTCACCAGTAATCATAGATTCATCCACTGAACTGCTGCCCTCTAAGACAGTACCATCTGCAGGAATTTTTTCTCCCGGTCGTACTCTCAATTTGTCTCCTACTTGAACTTCATCAAGAGGGATATCTACTTCAGTGCCATCCTCTTGAATTTTTCTGGCAGACGTTGCAGCTAGTCCTAATAGCTTTTTTATGGCTTCCCCTGTTTGATTTCGTGCTTTTAATTCTAACACTTGGCCAAGTAAGATAAGTGTTACAATGACCCCTGCTGCCTCAAAATAGACAGCAACATGACCATCCATATTTCTAAAAGATGCAGGAAACATTCCAGGAAATAACATTGCAACCAAGCTATATACAAAGGCAACGCTTACACCCAATCCAATGAGCGTAAACATATTCAAATTTTTTCTTGCAACCGATTCTATACCTCTTATGTAAAAAGGCCACGCGCTGTACAAACATACCGGCAGTGCAAGCAAGAGTTCGAGATAGATTTTCACAGAAGGAGAAATCAGTTTTGAAATGGGTTGGCCGGGTAATAAATCACCCATCGATATAATAAACAGTGGAATGGTAAACAATGCTGCCAGCCAAAACCTTTTTGTCATATCCTTTAATTCTTCATTCTCTCTATTATCTGCAATCAGTGGTTCTAGTGCCATACCACATTTGGGGCAGCTACCTGGACCCACTTGGCGTATTTCCGGGTGCATGGGACATGTATAAATGGCGTTGGGGTCAGACGTAGTTGGCTTTGTTTCTTTTGGGTGTGTATGACAACAGTTAGATGTATGATCCACGATCTACTCCTTTTCTTTTATTTCTGACTTCCACAATGAGGCATATCATCTCTGTATGGATTTTGAACTTCTGAAACCTTATTTGTATTTTGAATCCATAGTGCCTCTTTATCCTCAAAAACCATGGGACAAGAGAAAAGCGCATAAGGAAACTCTTCACCTTTTCCTTTGATCAGTGTTTCAAATATGGCTTTAGAAATTTCATGAAACAAACTGTTGTTGATTCTTTTATTGTTCGAAGTTTTTATTGATTTCAAAAGTGTTATGACATTTTTATCGGTAAGCGTTTGTAAAGTGTTATTATCTGTGATGGAAGATATAGATTGTATAAGATCGTTGGATTTAACCTCGATCGAATCAATTTTATTTGTAAAAAATGCTTGATGTAATTGTTCGTATTTTTCTAAGATATTTTTCATCACTTTATCATCCGCACTTTCTTTACTTACATGCATTTTATGTTGAATCTGTTTTTTTGTTTCCTGCTGTTTTTTGGATGCAGTTTTTTCCGGATGAACATGTTGATGCTTAGTATTTTCTGAAGCGTAGACACTCAGACTCAACAGTATTGCAAGAATCGCTGCGCTTTGTATCAATTGTTGAAGTGCTTTATGCGTTTTCATAGGTTATTTCCTCCATAAGTTTCTTTTGTTCAAAATAAGAATATGTAACTGGCACCATAAATAACGTGATGAGCTCCACCATCATCCCCCCAAGTGCAGGTATGGCCATTGGCTTCATAACTTCACTGCCTGTGGTTGTCGACCACATTACGGGTAAGAGAGCCACAATGGTTGTTGACGTTGTCATAATCAAGGGGCGTATACGGCGTGTTCCTGCTTCTACAATACAGGCTTTTAGGTCTTCCCAGTGTTTTGGCCTCTGTTCTTTTACGGCTGTCTGTAAATACGTCATCATCACCACACCATCATCCACAGCAATACCAAAAAGGGCAATAAACCCAACCCATACCGCTACAGATGTATTAAAACCACCGATCCATAGCAAAATCAGACCTCCTGACATCGCAATAGGTATTGCAGTGAATATAATCGATGCATTACGCAGATTTTTCATACCGAAGAATATAATGATTAAGTTGATAAGGAGCGCAAGAGGCACCAGCATTTTCAGTCTCTTATTTGCTCTGTCTTGGTTTTCGTACTGCCCTGCCCAATCGATTGTATATCCTTTGGGAAGATCAATACTTGCAGCAATATGATCCTTTGCCTCTTCGACAAATCCGATCAAATCCCGATCTCTTACATTGAGTAAAACTGTTGAACGCAACAAACCATTTTCGGATTGAATCACAGCAGGACCTGTCACAACTTGGATATCTGCAAGTTGTTCAATGGGTATATGATAACCCAAAGGACTTGGTACTAGAACTCTCTTTAGTTCATCGATTCGATCTCTCAATTCTTTCTTATATCGAACACGTATTGGGTATCGTTCACGTCCTTCATAAAACTGCCCGATGGGCATACCACCAACAGCAGTCTGAAGAATACTGTTAATGGTTCCTGTATTGATACCAAATCGGGATGCGGCAACACGATCGATATCAAATTCAATATAGGGTTTGCCTGTAATTTGTTCTGCATAAACGCCATAAGCACCTTTAACTTTTTCCACTTCCCTACCTACTTGTGCAGCAAGGGATTCTAAGGTTTGCAAATCATCACCAAAGATTTTGATACCAATTTGTGTTTTGATACCGGTAGATATCATGCCCACTCTTGTTTGAATGGGAAAATCCCATGAGTTTACAACTCCCGGGATTTGAAGAGCTTGATTTAAGTCATTCATCACATCATAAATATCTTTGCCCTTAGGCCACTCTGATTCAGGAACAAGCTTGATGACTGTTTCAAACATGGCAATAGGTGCGGGATCAATTGCTGACTCAGCCCGTCCCAACTTACCAACAGCAGTTTCAACCAATGGGTGAGATTTGATTATTTTATCTGTATAGGCCAATAACTCCCTTGCCTTGGTCATGCTGACATCAGGGGTGGTAACCGGCATATATAGTAAATCACCCTCGTTTAATGACGGCATAAACTCTTTACCCAAATTAAAAAATGCTACCACTCCTATGAATAAAAGCGTTAGCGGTGCAATAAAAAACATTTTTCGATGATTGAGAACCCAAAGTAAAGCAGGTTGATAATTTCGGGTAATAAATGAACTTACTTTGTTTTTTTCTATCGGTCGCAAATTTCCATGTAAGATAAAAACAGACAATGCAGGTATAAGGATAATTGCAACAAGTACAGAACCAAACATGGCCAATGTTTTTGCCCATGCAAGAGGAACGAACAACTTTCCCTCTGCCCCTTCTAGACCAAAAACAGGTACAAACGTTACAATAGTCGTCAGTACAGCTGTAAGAATCGCAGGACCTACCTCACGAGCTGATTTCACAATGATCTCAACCCTCTCCTTGGACTTTGCCAACGGGTTGTTGGCCAAATGAGCGTAGATATTTTCGGTCATGATTATACCCATATCTACCATTGAACCAATCGCAATCACCAACCCCGATAAGCTCATAATATTCGAATCAATTTTGAGCAGTTTCATGAGTATAAAACTAATCCCAACACCAAACGGAAGTGTAAGAGAAACAAGTATAGAAGATTGAAAATGTAGTAGAAAAAGAAGAATAATCAACACAGTAATAATGATTTCTTGGCTTAACGCTGTGTAGACAGTGCCGATTGTATTTTCTATAAGCTTGGTTCGATCATAAAAAGGAACCATCCGTACTCCTTGAGGCAAACCTTTTTCAACAACTTCTAACTTCTTTTTGATCTGATCAATCACCTGTTTGGGGTTTTCGCCAAAACGCATGGTGACTACACCGCCTACAGCCTCTTGCCCATTTTTGTCTAGTGATCCTCTACGAAACGCTGGACCATAGCCAACTGAAGCAACATCTTGTACGCGTACAGGTGTATTGTCTTTCACTGAGATGACTACATTTTTGATATCATCAAGAGAGGTGAAAAATCCTTTCCCGCGAACGATAAACTCTCGATCACCGTCCTCTATAACCTCAGCACCCACATCAATATTGCTATTTTGAATGGCCTGAATCAAAGAACTAAAATGTATATCAAAGGCAAATAATTTTTTAGGGTCTACGTCAATTTGGTACTCTTTGACAAATCCCCCGATACTTGCAACTTCGCTCACGCCTTCAACACCTTGGAGAAGATAGCGAATATAAAAGTCCTGTATGCTTCGCAACTGCGCCAAAGATTTCGGTTGAGGATTGTCTGGTTCATTTTCTACGGTGTACCAGTAGATTTGTCCTAGCCCCGTTGCATCGGGTCCCATTTGTGGCACGACATCGTCAGGCAGTTCATTTCCAGCTGTTGATAATTTTTCTAGAACACGTGACCGGCTCCAGTAAAAATCGACATCTTTTTTAAAAATGACATATATGGTTGAAAAACCAAATGCAGAGATACCACGAATATTTTTAACACCTGGTATTCCTTGCAACAATACACTAAGGGGGTACGTAATTTGTTCTTCGATATCTTTGGGAGAGCGCCCATCCCACTTTGTAAAAACGATTTGCTGATTTTCCCCAATATCAGGAATCGCATCAATTCTTGCAGTTTTCAGGCTAAAAACAGATAACAGGGCCACCAAAACAAAGACAATGACAATCAATATTCTGTTTCGAATCGAATATTCTATGAGATTTTGAATCATAATAGTCCTGTTCTAATGATTATGTCCACCAGAACCAGTGCCTTTCATGTCTTCATATCCACCAAACAGTTGCGCTTGTGCATCCAGCAAGAAATTGCCATCCATTACAACATTTTCTTTTTCAGACAGGCCATGTAAAATTTCTATGTAACCTTGCGATTCATAACCTGCATGAATCTCCTTGGCTTGAAACTTATTTGGCCCCGTTTGGACCCATACGACTTTTCTTTTACCTGTATCAATGACAGCACTTCTTGGTACCACCAGTGGGTGTCCTCTGAGTTCGATATTCAAGGTAGCATCTGCAACCATACCCGGCTTAAGGAGACCTTTATCGTTTTTGATTGTCGTTCTGACTTTTAGTGTCCTAGAGTCAGGATCTAAGACTGGATTCACAAAATCTACAACACCCTCTAACACCTCTCCAGGTAATGCAGTGAATTCTAACTGTACTTTCTGCCCTAAAGAAACCAGTGCAGAATCATGTTCATATACATCCATTTCTACCCAAACCTCAGACAGGTCAGAGAGCTCAAACAAATTTTGACCCTCTTTAAAATATCGACCTACAGATGTATGGTATTTTTGGACAATGCCAGAAGCATTGGAGTAGATTGTTATACTCGAAGGAACTTTGCCTTGCGCATACCATAATTCATACTGAAAATTTTTGATTCCCCATTGCTTTAATCTTTCTTCACTTTGCTTAAACAACTTTTGGAATTCATTAGATTTATTTCTTTCAAAACTTTTTCTTGCAATGAGGTATTCCTCGCCTGCTGTAATAAGGACAGGGCTATACAAATCAACAACTGGGTCACCTACTTTAATAAAACTACCAGTAGATTGCACATACACCTTTTCCACGCGACCATCAATACGCGCGGGTATGCTGCTTTCTTTTTTCTCAGATTGAAGAACAGTCCCCAGCAAGCGGACCTTTTTATCCATCATCATCGTTGTGACGGGAAAAAATGCTGGTTTGAAGTGATCAAGTTGGGATTTTTGTAACTTGATTGTTGCAACAATTTGGGCAGCTTTATTGAGCTTAGGTTTGAGTATCATATCGGTACCATCTACTGGGCAGGTAGCCTTCTCATTGCTTGTAATTTCAGGAAACTGTTTACAGTACCAAATGTCTTTTTCTACCTCTTTGCTTTTATTATGATCAGCATGTGTCATTTCCGTTTCAGGATCCACTTCAATCTTGGTTAAATTCATATGGCAGATGGGACATTTTCCAGGTTTATCCTCTTTTACTTGTGGGTGCATAGAACAAGTGTAGTAGCTTTCTATTTGATTTGTATGTGATCGTTCAATACGATTTTCAGAGTCAGGCTGAGAACAAGCTGCTAAAGAAAGCAACGATACAGCAAAGATAAAATAATATTTATTCATGAAGTTTTTCCCCTCTAAGAAATTTATACGCTACTTTGGTATCACGTAAATTTGCCTCCAAGACACTACGTTGAAGAAGAAGCTCTTGTAATTTTAGTTCAGATTGCAATAATTCAATGTATGTCGATTTGCCCAGACTATATGACTTGGAAGTGATTTCACGTGAATTTTTTGCAAATTCAATTGTCCGCTCGTTTAGGACAGATAACTCGAATGATATTTTTTCCATTTCATGCTTTTGTTGGCGCAGTTCACTATCTTTATGCTTTTTATAATCTAATAGATTAAGTTCAGCTATGTTCTTGTCATATAGAGCTTGTTTGATTGCAGAGGATTTTTTTCCATAAAGAGAAAGCGGCAATCCAATCATGGCTGACACAAAATCTCCATTTTGATCGATGTCTGAACGTAAGGTGTAACTCAATCCAACATTAATATCTGGGATTTTATCTCTTTTTGAAGCATCCCATGACAATTTTTTTGCATCTCTCTCAAGTTCATAAAACCTTTCCTTTGTGTCTAGCGGATTTTCATCTACTTGTTCAAGTATATGCCAAGGTATAGATTCCATTTGAATCGATGCAGTTTCTACACCGAGAAGATATTCTAGTATGTCTATTTGCTGTTTGGCTTCAATTTTTTTATTGTTCAATAGCGCTTCTAATTCAGATTGCCGGATTTTCAAATCCAGCAAAGCTTGTTGTGAAATCGTGCCGTTGGCATAAAGACGCTCCGAAACTTGAACAATATTGGTTATCCAATGAATATTTTCGTCGATAATGCCAATTTCTTCTTTAATATTTTTATTTTCAATTAATATCTCCCACATATTTTTCGTTAGCTGTCTCTGCAGGTCCTTTGCTTGATATTCAACAGATTCTGAAAACTGAAGATAAGCTTCTCGGATTTTTTTATATTTTGCAGTCAATGGTATTTGCTGCGAAACACCAAATTCAATTCCTGTCATGGGTGTTTGATCATATGAAAAAGATTCTATCGGGAAATTTTTAGCTGAAACTTTTAGCAATGGATCATTCCAAGAGGACCTATTTTCTCCAATTTGCAATGTCATATTTCTTTTTTCAATGAGGGACTGCACAGACTCATGCTTTGATATAATCTCAATAGCGTCTTGAAAAGTAAGAGCAGAAGCATGGCTTGTGATCATGCTTGTAATGATGATCAGGCCTAAGGTGTATATGTTGTTTCTATTCACAATGTATTCTGTTTTACGATAAGTTAATGGGATTTGTGACAAAAAACTGATATTTCTATAAAATATAATAAATTAAGGTTCTTAGATCCTAAACATGGTTTAGAAAATAAAATGTCACAAATGACACAGTGCTATCGTAATAAGAGGTAAAGATTGGAACAGCCAGTTTTTAACATGACCGATGAAAAGCTCATGGAGCTTTATCAAAGCGGAGATTACATGGCATTTGAGGTATTATTTAACAGACATAAATCCACGATATATTCCTATTTACATAAGAGGGTGGAGAATAAGAGCCTGATTGGTGACCTCTTTCAAGAAATTTTTATCAAATTTCACAAAAGCAGAGATCGATACTCTTCAGATTACCCACTTTTGGCATGGATGTATACGATTTCACGCAGCGTGTTGCTAGATCATTACAAAAAAGCTAAACATTCTTTTGTAGAGTTATCTGAACACATCCCCGCTTCTCAAACAGATTCACAAGAATTGCCAATCAATATACAACATGAAAAGTCACTCACAGAAAACGAAAAAAACGCAATAACATTACGTTATATTTCGGATCAAGAATTTGATGAAATTTCCAAAACACTAAAAACTTCTCCGGTGAATGTGAGAAAGCTCATATCTCGTGGGTTACAAAAACTTCGCCTAAAATATGCAAAGGACCAATCATGAAAGTTTTTAAACCCAATCATGATTTTCAGGAGTTCTTAGCAGCTTCTGAAAAAAGACTTTCTCCCCCTGAACACATGCAAAACAACATATTAGAGTATGTAAAAAGCGAACTTCAACCAAGCCATCATATCGTATTTTCAAAATTGATTGGCATCCATACTTTTATTGGCATATTAACTTTAACTTTTTGTCCTCAATTCACGATGAGCCTAACACACAATCAAAAATTATATCATTTTTTCCACCACACATTTGGTGCTTCTATCTGCATGATGATCTGTGGGTCTATTTTTATTGGCTCTGGAGCTATATTTGCTGCATATTTATTAAATAAGCAGGAAGTAATGTTAATCAAAAAAACCAAATGGTTGTATTATATTAGTATCTCTATGTTAGGTGTGTTGTCCTTTATATTTCTTGGAGCGGAGATATACCTACATCTTTTTTCGTACTGGATTCTAGGAGCAAGCATTTCAGGCGTGTATATTTTTGAATTCAATGTAAGTCTTAGAAATGCATTATGACTATTGTTGGAGTAGAAATTGTATGGTCATAATTTCTGAATTTGCAGATCTTGTTATAGAGGTCAAAAGTATTGTTCTAGTTAATGTCGTTCTATTGGTTATCGAAAAAGAATGAATACACGAAGACTACGTTATGAAAGTACTATAAAGGGACGAAAAAATAGATCTATTAGACAAGCTAGGTTTTATAGGGGCTACTCTACTTCGAAGGGGCTATACAAACTCTTTGAGTATAAACGTAAAGAATGGTCCTATGAGACTTGTAAGCGTTTTTATTCACCGCTAAACCATTTTCATTATTGTTTACGTAGGAATCAAAAAAAACTAGAAACTTTGAGCGTAAGAGACCTTCAAAACATGGTATCCGAATTTCAACAAAGGTCCTGGCGTAAAGATACAAAACGCGTTTTTTTGAGCAATATTTGTATGTATTTACAATGGCTCAACGATCAAGAACATATCAAACTCAACATAGCCCGGATATTCCCTGATTCAAGAAAAGTTATTGGGAATCAAAAACTACTTGCTATTACATAGTAGTTTATTGCTGTGATGGAAGCTTCTGGATCCATCTCTTCTACTAACAGCTACTTGACTACGATACGGATGTTCCATAAATTTTTAAAGTGCAAGAAGATTGGTTTAAAGAAACTTAAACGGAGTCATATTGAAGATATTATTTTATCCGATTGGGTGAATCTCCTGAAGCCAGCCACACGTGTACAAAGACTCATTTTACTACGCGTCTACCTTCGGTGGTTATATGAGCATGGAAAAACAAGATTTCCTGGTGATGAACTTATCTTCTTAACGGATTTCCCAAAGATTCCTCAGTATTTACCCAGACCTCATTGGGCATTATTGTTGATGCGTTGGACAGGGATCCGAATTGGCGAGCTTGTCGCAATCACATACGATTGCGTTCGCTACGATGACAACAAACCTTTTTTGAAAGTTGAACTCGGCAAACTAAAAAATGAGAGGCTGGTACCTTTGGATACCAAGACGCTTTGGCTGATCAAGAAAATACAAAAACGTTCCCTAGCTACATATAGATCGATATGTACCTAGTATTGACTAGCAAAGATTTTGCAAGTCAAGCTGATTACATGTGAACAAAGCAATAAATCATAGAGTTACGTCGTATTATTAAAGCGGGGATCTCAAAAACGGACAAACTATACACCAAAAAAGAAATGTAAACCAAGACGCAGCTGTTGTGCTATTGCCTGATGCAAGTCTTTCAACAGATTCGTGGGTCCAAGGACGAAGTGTGGTGGACGTTATCAAAGAGTCTGTCTACATCTTATCAAAAGTGTGTAACGGACTATCTATACAAATTGCTTTCTTTGGATTTTACAGCAACACCCGAAGAGATTGTCACTACATTACGATTAAAGACTTTCAAGAACCTTGGTCTACGTGCCATCAACGAATCAAGAATCTTGAACCTAGTGGCTACACGCGTATTGAACCAGCTCTTCGTCACAGCAATTATTTGTTAAAAAATACCAAAAAAAAGAAAAAAACACTCATATTACTAAGCGATGGAAAACCAACAGACTATGATGCTTATGAAGACATTTATGGTGTTGAAGATGTTCGACAAGCCTTACGTGAGTCCAAATCTCTTAACATAAACATACAAAGTCTAGTAATAGACAAACAGGCAAAAACGTATTTTCCTCAAATGTTTGGTAAAGGCAACTATGAAGTACTCTCTAGATCGCAGCAATTACCCCTTAGCCTGGTAAAAATTTTTTCAAAGCTGATCTAGGGATCAAGCCAAACATGATCTATATCATAGGGTTCTTTTCTCAATTGGATATGTAGTGGTCTAGGGAGAGAAAATGATCAAAAAATGTACATACTTCATCCTTGTCGCTGTACTTAGCCACGGAGCAAACGCATCATCGGACGAAAAAAACACACAAACATCGAAAGAGAAGTCACCATGTTGCCACCCACGGGCACAAAATAATGAAGTAGACAAGAAAAGCAATGCAACAGAAAGCCCTTTTGAGCGTTTTTTTACAATCGGTGCAAGTGCACGATTTCGGTATGAGGTGCGTGACGACCGCGATTACAATTCAGCTGTAAATGATCAGTCTGAGTTTATGGGCAACCGAATTCGTCTGGATGTATCAGTACATGCAACAGAATACTTGACTGCGTTTATCCAACCCCAATTTTCACGAGTTTGGGGACAAACTTCCTCTACCACCAACCAAGCTGGTACAGTCACCACAGGAGCACTTACTTCAGGTGTATTGAGCGACCCTACCTTTGGTATGCACCAAGCCTATGCCTATTGGAAAATTTGTAACAAAGCTGCATTAAAAATCGGACGGCAGGAACTTGCCTATGGTGATCATGTCGTATTAGGAGATGTAGGTTGGAACAATGTGGGTCGTTCTTGGGATGCCGGAAAATTTATTATTGATCTCGGTTCCAAACATAAATTGGATTTCTTTTATGCAACCCAAGCAGAAAAAGATACCAGTTCCGGTATTATTGTTGGCAATGCGGATATCGCTGGTGCCTATGCATCACTGCGATATGATAAGTTTTTTCAAGAAGTAGATTTGTACTCGATCTGGTTGCGTGATCACCGTGCCGGGAGTCCATCTACCTTTCATTTTGGGACATTCGGATTGCGCCTGAAATACAAAAAGAATATGATTGATGGTCGGTTGGAGGCCGCTGTTCAGTTGGGTAAAGCCGCTGGTTCCACCATGGTAGCCTGGATGGTGGATTATGAAGAAGGAATCACCTTCGATGTACTACAAGGTTTGCGTTTTGCATTCGGGTATAATCATGCCTCTGGGGATGATGCAACCAATGGGCGGTACACCAGATACCATGCCATGTTTTCCACAGCACATAAATGGATGGGGCTCATGGATCACTTGGGCCGTCAGAATATCCAATCAGGAATTGCCAAAGTCAAACTTGCTGTCAACAAACAATGGAATACAGGTCTTGCCTTTCATTCATTCTGGCGCGTGCAGCGATCTGATTTGATTTACAATTTGGTGAACAATAGTGTTGTAGCTGGTCAAGGTGCAACTCCGGGAACAAGAGATAAGCACATTGGTGAAGAACTTGATTTGGTGGTGAATTTCTCACCCAAGGAGTTTATCCAATTCCAAGCTTTGGGAGGTATCTTCTTGCCCGGCAATTATATCACCAAAAATATTAGCAATGACTGGTCCTACTTTGCCTATCTACAATCAACGTTTATTTTTTAAGGAATCAAAACTTGCAATCCATAGAGATTCTAAGCATCGATTCTTTTGCGAAGCAACATCGGTATGAGTTCAATGGCCACCAGCAAGAAAGCTGATACCCAGAATAAACCGGAGATTTGCACCCACTGCACATAGTGCGAAGAAACCAGCATAGTTCCAAAAACTCTCATTACCGCACCCAACGTGATAAGTACAAAAGAAGTCGACATAAGCTTGGAAGCTTTGATTTTTCTTCCCGTATGACCCAGTGTCACCCGACATAACATCCCTAAGATCATCGTCCCCATGGCACCGAAGGTCAATGCATGCAGCTCAAGTTGCCCAACTACTGTTGTGATCCCAAAGTTTCGCGTAAGATTGAAGAAGAAGTGTGCAATGATCCACATGTACGCAATATACAGAACAAACAATATTGGCCTTTTCATAGCACGTCGCACGGGCCAAAGAAAAAAGCGATACACATTGAATATCAAGGCCAAAGAAGTTAAAGTGATCCATATCATTTGACCTATAAACGATACATACTGATACAGAGGTTCAAAGATAAGAATGAGCAATACTACGATCAATAACCGTTCTGCATACTTATTTGCTGGCTTGATTTGTACGTTCATCACAGATCTTGTGAAGAAAGGGATAATGCGGCCTGCGATTACTATCAAAATCAATCGAATCGCACTATTAGCCATAGAAATCCATGTGCCACCATGGGAACCAAAAGAAAAAATCACACTTAAGGCAATCACAAATAGAGGAATCAATAGTACAAACTGTTGATAATTTTTTGTTTTCAAAAAAAGAAAAAACAAATGGACACACAACCACAATGGAAACAATGATAGAACAGTTTGATACAACCATGTAGGCATTATTGGCTGGGTCAACAATAATATTTGACCCATTAGAAATACAAACACGACTATTTTAAGATACAGCCTTGACACAGGTTTTGTATTGGTCCACTTGGGCGTAGCGGTTAATAAAAAGCCAGCAATGGTCGCAAATACAAACCCAAACAACATAGTAAACGCGTGCCATCGATTGGCTGACAAGACCTGAACCTCAAACGCATGCAATCCTGTAAAATGCAATGTCCATATTAATGCGACAATCATATTTTGAATCAATGCAATCAGGAAAAAAGGACGAAATCCAACATACCAGAAAGCGGTCATTGCAAGGACACCTTCATTGGAATTATCGAAGTAATTCTTTTAGAATTTTTACAGATTCAGAAGAATCTGCATTGATTCCGTTTTGTTGATGCAAAACGACGCCTTTTACATTAACGATATTGATAATATTGGAATGACTAAACATACCATTGGTCATTTTTTTATATTTTACTCCCAAAACAGCTGCTATCTCTCGCACGTTATCATCATGACTGGTGTACAATTGCCAATTCTCTCCTAGAGAACTTTTCTTGCTGAATTTATCTAATGTCTTGGGTGTATCTTTTTCGGGATCAAAGGAAAATAAAGATACATGAATTTGTCTTTGCTTTTTCTTTGGTAGTTCTTCAATAATTTTTTTAATATCTGCAATGATCATAGGGCATGCATATTGGCAGCTTGTAAAAATCATCGCGATGATTTGTACTTCACCTTGTAAACTAACAAGCGCTACGTCTTCTCCACTCTGATTTTTCCAAGTTGAACCAAGGTTATAGAGAGATTCTTCAGGCAGATTGGCATCTTTTGCAAAACCACTTGCACTACACATAACTAATAGTATTGATAATACTATATGTTTCATTTTTTCTCCTTTGCACAACGAAAACCCAAGTTACTCACAACGTAATTGGCCTTCAAACTACTACGAAATGCATATCTCATAAATGTTGCGTAATCACCAGGATCAACTGAACCTGACGCACCTGATCCGCAGAATAAATTTTTCTCGAGTGCACGATCACCGCGGGACTCTCCTGTCACCATAGCGTTGTTAAAATCTAGGACCCATTCCCAAACAAGACCGTGCAAATCATAAATACCAAAGAGGTTTTTGTTTTTTTGACCGATATCAGGTAGCGGATGTTTTGTAGGCTCTCCGTACCAATTCAAAATCTGTCTTTGAAATGCCCCATCATCATAAGCAGCATATTTCTTCTTTTCACTTGCGGATGCTGCATATTCCCATTGCGCTTCTGTTGGGAGTGTTTTTCCTTGGGCTTGACAATAAGCTTTGGCTGCAAACCATGAAACAAAAACAACAGGTGCTTTGGGGTTGGATTTTGAACCTAATTTTTTATCCCCCTCCCACAATTGAAGGTACTCACTACCAGCAAACAAAGATAACACGTTGGATTTTTTCCACTTCGGGTGGTTTTTTACAAATTGCAAGAATTCTAGGTTGGTAACAGGATACACATCCAGCTCGAAGGCTTGAACAGGAATCCTTTTGCTAGGGTCTTCTGAAACTTTTAAAAGAGGACGATATTCCCCATCGGGAAGCACAACTGTATCTGGCGGCCCCTTGGCCAAGGCACCACCAGATACAAATAAGAATATAATCAGTATGCGAAACACTTTAGTGGCGAGCTGATGCAACATCACCAGGACTTACATCCATGCCTGAGTTCCCCCAGGTATTGTAAATATAGGTAAGAACATTGGCCACATCTTCATCAGACAAATTCTGGGCAGGCATCACACCATCAAATTCTTGTCCATTGACGTTGATTTTGCCACTCAATCCATTAATAATTATATGGATGGCTCTGGCTTTGTCTTTGTTTAAGAAGTCAGAGTTCGCCAGTGGTGGAAATGCAGTCGCAAGACCTTTTCCTCCTGCCTGGTGACATGCCATACAGTTTTGCTCATAGATGCGTTTCCCAAACTCCAGGCGCTGCGACTTGTTCATAGCAACGACTTTAGGAGCAGCATCTTGAGGCATATCTTGAACCGCTCCACCCTCAGGAATGTAAACTGTATCGGACTGTTTACCAGAATACACCACAAGATCCTCATTGCCTTCTACTTTGATCATTCCGATCGCACCTTTGTTAAATGCACGGAAGATAGAATGATCAACCAAGATAAAGGTTCCAGATGTCTCAAGTTTGAAATCTACAATTGCAGATCCTCCCGCGGGTACCATCGTGGTTTGTACGTTCTCGTTGATGGATTTTCCACCTTCGATATAGACTTTGTCAAAAATCTCCCCTATAACGTGGAATGAAGACACAAGATTAGGTCCACCATTACCAACATACAAACGTACAGTTTCACCGACCTTGGCTGGTAGCGCATTGTTTCCAGCAGCTGCACCGACAGAACCATTAAAAACAACATAATCAGGAATTTCTGTTAGGGCTTTTTCCATACTAAACGGCTGATGACCTGCTTCACCATATTTTCCTGCAGTGTAAAACTCACTCTGCATTACGTAGTATTCACGATCGACTTTGGGCAATCCTTCTTTGGGCTGAACCAAGATCAAACCATACATACCATTGGCAATATGCATCCCCACTGGAGCAGTCGCACAGTGATACACATACAGCCCTGGATTGATGGCTTTGAAAGAAAATTTTGAACTATGACCTGGCGCGGTAAAAGATGAAGCAGCTCCTCCACCTGGACCTGTGACTGCATGTAAGTCAATGTTATGGGGCATCTTGCTGTCAGGATGATTGTGTAAATGAAATTCTACCAAATCACCTTCACGTACACGAATAAACTTTCCAGGAACTTTGCCACCAAAGGTCCAGAATGTATAATCTACACCATCCGCGATCCTTTCTTTGACCTCAGTAGTTTCAAGATTAACAATCACTTTGGTTGGATAATTTCTTGTAATAACGGGCGGGACGTCCGGTGCATCTGTAAGAACAGCAACCTCTTCACCTCTCAATTTTTCATTTGAAGATTTTTTATTATTAGATTCCTCTCCAGAACAACCCACAAATGACAAACCTATCAGTAAACATACTATCTTTTTCATGGCAAACCCCGAGTTT
>JAGRAZ010000034.1 GCA_020434345.1 Bdellovibrionales bacterium | reverse complement strand
AGAAGCAGTGAAGTATGGGAAATATTGGGTGCCGTTAAAACAGAATTTGAAAAATTTGGAGGAGTTTTAGAGAAAGCTCAAAGTAAACTTAGAGAAGCTGATAAAGAACTTGGTAACCTTGTAGGCACAAGAACAAATGTGATTCAAAGAAAATTAAGAGATGTTGAATCATTTTCTACCCAATCTTCAAGTACTAAACTGTTAGAAGAAAACTCAGAAATAATTTCTTAATTCAATGATTCAAATAATCAAAAAAAATTTCACATGGATTTCACCAAGTATATGTGCAGGTACAGGATTTCCTTCGCCTGCAGATGATTATATTGATCACCCGCTGGATTGGAACGAATTTTTGGTTGCGCGACCGGCAGCAACTTTCACAGTTCGCGTGATGGGACAATCTATGTCACCACTGATTCCAGATGGAGCCCATGTCGTTGTTGATAAGAGTCTTACGGCTCAAAGTGGAGACATTGTTGTAGCGATTTTTAATGGTGAGTTTACGTTGAAGCAGTATGTTCGCAAAAACGATACGCATTATCTGATCCCCTACAACTCAAGCTTCTCCACCATCACCATCCAAAAAGAAGACGAGTTTGAAGTTTGGGGCGTCGTAACTTTCTCTATTCAATCACACAGATAGATTCTATTATAAGTCGCAAAAGGTGTGAATTGGTCAGATTTATTCTGACCAAGGGAGGAAAAAGCGTTTTTTCCTCAAATGTTGCATCTTTGATGCAACTTAACAACTGGTGAGGCGTTTCCCCATTTTAAGTATCGCGAAAGCGTGATACAAAGAAAACAGAGGTGTGAATTGGTCAGATTTATTCTGATGCTAAGACATCAAGCCATGATTTGAAATCAGAAAGGGGCATTTTCTTAAGTTCATCAAGCATCAACCAACATCCTTGGGTCATTTGCAAAAGCCACGGTTCGCCATTTTTATGTGCGATACGTATAAAAGTATTAAATTCATCATTTGTTTGTGCATAAAGTAAATTTTGAATGTTGGTATTCAGACCAAGTTCTGTGACATCACTTGAATCGATAAGCCAGTTTGATTCAAATATAATATTAACAGCTTCAAATATCGCAAATACACCAAAAGATATAAGGTTTGCTCTCTTGATATACTTCATTGTTTTGGCTGCGTCGTATTTGCCTTTAAAAAATGTTTTCTTTTTTTCTAATGCATTATATTTATTCTGTTTTTTTCGGGAAAAATTCCACAAAGAGGCATTGGTTATTAGTATCGCCCAACGAGCTCCATGCATTTCCCAAAACTGTTCTGTTTCCCAATAATAAGCCATAAGCGCCCACCAAGAACGAATAGGTTCTGTTTGCGCAAGTTCTGGATTGGCAATATCATCTGATCCATCAACTTGAGCCAAGTATTCATGGGTTTTTTGTAATATGGTTTCTTGGGTTTGGTATTCGCAAGTGTAATAGGGGATAAAATTTTTAAATTCTTGCGCGTAAATATTTGTAGATAAAAAGCTACAAAGAAGAAAGGTAACAAATGCCTTTTTTATAGATGTCATTGTGCTGTGAGCTCATCAAAGTGTTGATAAATAAAACTTAATCCCTTTTGCGCTTTGTCAACAAACAGTGCTGCTGCTGGTTGATTTAAAGTTTCACGCAATTTGTGATGAGATTCAAAGTGCATAGAATACTCACGTGTGGGAAGTTCTACATTAAGCTCAGGTTTTTCAATTTTTGTATCATGTGCGATTTCATAAACCACAACTGCTGTAAGCCATGCAAAAATAAACGCAAAATGTCCTGCAACCAGTCTTGTAGTATTAGTGCGAACTGCAAGCTTTCTTTCTTCTAATAAACTGGCATGTTTGGCTATTTCACCTTCTTTATATTCAATCCGATAGGTAGAGCTTTTGTCACCAATTCTTTTTCCAGTTAATCTAGAAATAGACTTATCAATTAAGCCTTGATGATGCGTACTTAGATCAGATGCTGTACCACGTGTTTTAAAGTTCCAATCTTTTAGCGATGTTCGAATTTCATTGATTTGCTTTATAAGCATATTTCTTTGTTCAGCATGAGCAATGTTATATTTTTCTAAATCTTGAAGAATACCTTCTAATTTTGAAAGTCGGCTAAAAATATCCTGTAAGAGTTGAGGTTTTGTTGTTCCACCATTTCTAACTTCTGTGGTTTCATCTAAGAAAAATGAGTGATGTTCTGTCCCGTTGTAATCTACTCTGGCTGCCACTGTCGAATTGGTTTTTGCATGAAGCACTTGCATATCTCTTTCAATGCCGAACAATAGTTTTCTGTATTCTCTAATTTGATCTATATACTGAGTTTTAAAATTGCGACGGTATTCATCAAGCCACGCTTGTTGACTGGATGAAGTAAGAATTCTTTCTTGTAGTTGAGACAATCGAAGATCTAGATCTGTGAATATTCGTCTTTCAATTGAAAAATCACTTTGATTGAGAAGTTTATTAAGGATTTTTGCGCGATTATCTTCAATTGTAGCACGATTTGCTTCAATATCTTGTAGCAACTGTTTGATATCTGTATTTGCTGATTTATGAAGAATATTGCTTTCAAGAGCATTTAGTTTACTCAATGCTGAAAATGCTATGTATTCTGCGCCATAAATCCACATCATTGTATAAAGGAACTTTCTCTTTTCTTGATCTTTTTCCTTTTTTACATTTTCTGCCAGTTCACCGAGTTCTGCCAACTCAAGCATGGTGTGATTTGCAATTTCATCTGGAGAGCTTGCTCCAAGTTGGATTGTAGCGTGGCTTCCCCAATCTGTGATTTTCTGATCTAGAAGATATACACCTTGAAGAAAAATAGAGCCTTGCGCTGCAAATTCTTGCGCAAAAGTGCATTGTAGCGTCATTACAATGGTTAGAAAATATGCCAGTACAACCTTCATGAAATCCCCTTAATCTCGGTTCCTATATCAAAATAGACGCAAAACGTCAATCTTGATACAATTCCCATCATATCTATAATATAGAGCATATCTCACTGCCTTTTTTAACACTGCCTGAAGTGAAAAATGTGGAATCATCAAAATGCTCTCTACATTTTCGATTGTCGATTTCAAACGCATGCTTACATTGCTCATCAAACCATTTTTGCATTGTATAGCTACTTCGAGATTGGCCTGTAGTTTTGAGGTGTTTTCGATACGCTGTTACACGCAAGTGATCACAGGTATAAATCAGTGAGGGAGGCACTTGATTTTTTGCAGTATAGTAGTGGTTTGGAAAATCTTTACTTACAGGCTCCCAGTGAGATTCTTCAAAACGTCCTTCATTGTTAAAATATTCAACAAAATCATCTGTATTGGAAGGAGAGACACGGCTTTCACGTGGGTCCCAACCTGCCTTATAAATAATGGGTAGGGTAATAGACTCCCAAAATTTTCGCATTGTGGTTCGAATCTGAGGAAATTCAAAGCCTGATAAGCTAATATTACGCTCTTCTTGTATATTCTCTAAAAGTTCCAGCATATCGGGAGAAACATAATGCGCACACTCATCTACATTTTTCAAAGGGTTCAAGCCCGCAACTGTCTCAGGAACAAGCGTTGTGCTTTCGCGTATTTCTACCATCGATCGAGTTAAAGGATCCATCGCCATACGCTGGGCTTCATAGGCTTTTTGGTTTTCTTCTCTTTTTCTTTTTTGAAGATATCGACATTCTTGAATCATTTCACTTCGCGTTTTTAGTTTTTGTGGAACGGATGGCCAAACCAAATCAGATCCATTGGGATGTGTTTGTCCTGTAAAGTAAGAAATTTTGGTTATGCTTCGCATAACTTCCGCATCAATGACTTTAGGTTCAATATAGGGTGATTTGGCATTGCCAAGTTCAAAATACATTTTTTGCCCATAGGTTTTGTCAGCAGTATTGTTGATTGTATAATCTGCCGCTAGATAAGTTGAAACACCAGCTCCAACAACAAGAGGGTCTAGCATATCTGTTGCCATAACTACAACACGAGGCATATTTAATCCGTTTGAACTCGTTACAAATTCACCCAACCCTTGAATCGATTTTTGATATCGACTGTAAGCTTGTACCAACTTTGTAGATTTTACCACACGCGCACTTAAAGCAACTGTTCGAGACGCCATCAATGCCGTTGATGCAACTGGAAAAGCCATGGTTACAGCAATTGCTGCTGCAAATTTGGCTGCCTCTAGACCATGATACTTAATATCATCATTGTTCAACGTCCATGTTAGATCATAGGCATTGAAATAAATAAGATTGTCACCATCATACAAGCCATATGGATTGATACATCCTTGATGATTCAAACCATGTGTATATTCGTCATATCGTGTAATTTTATTTTCATCGATATAGTTGTCTGCATTGTTATTGAAAATAGGGCAGAGTGAATAACTATAATATCCATCCAAATAAGGACTGGGTTTGATACGAATATAATATCCATCATCTTTGCCAAAATGTTCAAAACCTTTGTACATAGTAGAAAACACATGTGCAAAGCATGAAGTCGTAAAGATAAAACAAAGAGAAAAGCAAAACAAAAATCTCATTCGTTTTTCTCCTTTGGAAGAATCAATCTTTCTTGGTCCAATTCATATTCCGGTAAAAAGGGAATTAGTTTTTCTTCTGGTATGATCCCAACATGAAGTTGCAATGCATATTCTTGATAGTATCGCAAAAGTGCGGCTTTAAGACCTCTTGCGTAGCTTAAGGAAGCATTGTGACTTTCTTTTTCCTCTTGATAATAGTTTTCATAGGTTCCTGCGACATACGCAAAAGGAATGCCTTCTTCTGAAAGAGCAAGTTCACAAGCGTCATGCATTACATTGGTAAAATCCTCCCTTTTAATTTGAAGGTACGTTATTTCATCACTCTCACCATGCAATTGAAAATAGCATGGCTCATTTGAGTATTGCGGTTTTCCTTGTTGAGCAGCCATTTGATTGTATGCTTTATATTTTTCCTCTTTTTGATAACCAGCTTCTTCATCATTGCATTTTTTCGTTTTTGCAAAGTGTTCAAGCATCACTATAGCATCATCCCAGCCTTGCTGGCACAATCCTGAATCTGTATCAAAGAGTTCAAAGCCACAAACAAGATATTTATTTCTTCCTGTGTCCATTGCACTTGATACAACACGGTCTTTTGTTTGTGCATATGCGATGTCTTTTTGGCGCTGATTGTACTCTTTCATTAGGTTAGAAAAATTTGTTTGTGCAGAAAATATTTCTGTAAAAAAGCCACGTAAATTAGGATTTTTACGAAAGCATTGTGCATTAATTGAACATGTTAGTTTATCCAGTTCTTCTGGAGAAAAAACATCTTGCAAGGAAAGACTTAGTACATCTGAATCATTATAGGTATATGTTCTTTTTGTACTTGGATTTTGAATTACACGTAAAAGACTTTGCACATTCACACTTTTGAATTTACCATCTACAATATAATGATCATTTCCCATAAGGTATGCATTGGCTTGCGACCAAAGATCCATCTGAATGGAAAGTATACGCAATTCTCGTAAGGCAATTTTTTGATCGGCTTTTAAAAGAAATGGATTGGCAAAAAGACGAAAATACTCATCCAGATGTTTTCGCACCATGTAACTGCACCAACCCTCTTTTTTAAGAATTGGGGAGGAAAAATCAACGTTTTGCCGACGCCCAAACCCCGGCCGCTGATCATAATAATGACCGATCGCCATCTGCGCTTGAGCACTTTGAATCATAAGAAAAACAATAAAAATGACGCGAATTATGAACATAATAGAAGGTTCATCTTGTACCATAAAACAACGCATTATGTCAATATGGCGTTTTAGATTATCTTATTGATATTACTATATATTATCTAATTTTGCCCAAATTCATCGATTTTTAACACAGATCTGGATAGATTGATTGGAATGCCAATGATTGCTTTAATGGATTGCAATAGCTTCTATGCTTCTGGTTTTCCGTATCGCCCATGGCGATACTGTAAGGGAAAACTCGCTTTTTCCCTCTTTGTGCAGAATGAATCTTCACAAATTCACCCTTTTGCGAAATTCTACGGAGCATATCAATGTTGAACTCACTCATCGCTTTGATTGATTGCAATAGCTTCTATGCTTCTTGTGAGCGTGTGTTTCGGCCAGAATTAAGAAATAGGCCGGTCATGGTGCTGTCTAATAATGATGGGTGTGTCATCGCCAGAACCCAAGAAGTTAAAGATTTGGGAATTGCCATGGGCGTCCCATTTTTTAAAGTCAGAGCGCTGGCAAAAAAACACAATATCGCTGTTTTTTCTTCAAACTATGCACTGTACGGTGACATGTCCAGACGTGTCATGAAAACCTTAGAACAATTTACGCCAGAGATTGAAGTTTATTCGATTGATGAAGCCTTTTTATACTTTGATGGATTTGAGCACTGGAATCTTTCAGAGCACGCAAAAAAAATTCGAAATACAATTTTACAACATACAGGCATTCCTACTTCTATTGGATTTGCACCAACCAAAGTCCTTGCCAAGGTTGCCAACAAATTGGCCAAGAAAAATTCAATCTATGAAGGCATTTGTGTATTGGATACAGAAGAAAAAATTAAAGAAGCACTATTATCTTTTCCCATTGGGGATTTATGGGGAATCGGACGGCAATTAGAAAAAAAATGGCACGCGCTGGGTATCACAACAGCATGGCAACTTCGAAACCTACCCGAACGCACGGTGAGAAAAATTATGACCGTGCAAGGTCATCGCATGGTATTGGAACTCAAAGGTATTCCTTGCTTTGCATATAAAGACATGATGGATCCCAAGAAACAAATCATTTCTACACGATCATTTGGCCATCCAATAACCAAAATAAATGACCTTAAAGAATCGATTGCTAATCATGTTTCTCGTGCTGCTGAAAAACTTCGCGCGCAAGGCTCAGTATGTCAATCATTGTATGTCTTTATTAGAAATAATCCCTTTAAAGACAAAGGAAAAACGTTTTATTACGCATTTGATATAGCTCATTTTGATCCCGGCACACAGGTAACAAACAAATTGATTGATCAAGCTGTAAAGATTATTGACCGCATTTATAAACTGGGTGTTGTGTATAAAAAAAGCGGCGTATGTCTTTCAGAAATTTCACCTCAATCTCAAACACAGCAGCATTTATTTGTATCAGGCGATACAAATAAGAATATCAGAGTGATGCGCACATTGGATTTGATTAATCAACGCCAAGGAAAAGGGTCGTTAAAGTTCGCAACATGTGGAACCTTTAACAACAATTGGCCGATGCAATCGAAACATCGTTCGCCTTGTTATACAACGAGGTGGAGTGAGTTGCTAAAGGTTGGATAGATTTTTTGATTGAGGTTTATATACTTCTTCACTCTCCATGGCTCGCCATCTATTATAATTTTTTTGGATGGCTGCGCTTTACTTCCGTTTCGAAATATACATGTTTCGTTAGAATAATGTAGCGTCAATGATGCATGTGTCTAAAAAAGTGATTACGAGCAATGATTGTTTCCCAGAGGAGAACTAAAGCGCAGATCTTTGAAATATTATTTCAAAGATCGAGCCATTCGACGGAGGGAAATAATCATTGTTCCGGCGTTGCCTTGAAGAAGTCATGGAGCGAGAGAAGCGTTCGAAAACAAATCAAAAAGGGATGGGTTCGCCGGTACGTTCGAAGAAACCTCCTGAGTCATTAGTCGCAAATCGATCAATTGTTTGAACAAGTGCGTTTACAGATTCCTCAATTGTGATGGGGGCGTTGGCGCCTCCCATATCTGTTTGTACCCAACCCGGATGCATCACAACGGTAGTAATATGAGGAAGCTCCAAAGAAAGATTTTTGTTGATCATGTTCAGCGCACATTTAGATGCTCTGTATCCATAGGCGCCTCCCATGCCATTGTCTGCAATAGAACCTACCTTAGAAGAAATATGAACGATTTTTTTGTCTGCACCTTTTTCTATTAAAGATAGAGCATATTTGGTCACAAGTAATGGGCCCAACGTATTGGTTTGATACGTTACAAGCATGTCAGTGAAATCCATAGTAGACTTAACACTTGCTTGGTTGGAGCCGTACCTTCCAGCATTGTTGATGAGAAGATCAATTTGACCAGTTTTCTGTGAAATGTCTTTAAACGTACTCTTAACAGAATCTTCATGTTGAATATCCATGGGAAATGTAAAAAGTGTATTAGAAAAATCACTCTTTAATGCATCTAAAGACTCTTTATCCTTACGATAGGTCGCGATAACAGTATGCCCAAGTTGTAGGTAGCTTTTTGTAAGACCCAATCCAATGCCTCGATTGGCCCCTGTGATCATGATAGTTTTCGTTTTCATAATGAAAGACGTAACAAACTTATTTCAAAAGGCAACATTTTGTCATATGAGCAAAAATGGATTATAAGACTTTTAGAGGGTGATATAAGAGGAGGAGTTATGCATCGAAGAAAATTTTTAACGTACGTGAGTATGAGTGTGCCTGCATTTGCTTTGATTGCTTGTTCAAAAAAAGAGCAAATGTCTGAAGAAGAAATTAAGAAATTACGAGAAGGCGCACAAAACTATCACAACCAAGTAAAATTTGTGTCTGAAGGTGATCCCATTGCAAAAACATTTAAGTATGTTGAAAATCCTAACGTTGGCATGACTTCACTTCGTCCAGACAAAGAAGGCGTACCCGGCAAAGAACAACTATGTTCAAATTGCCATTTTTATATTCCTAAAGCTGATAAACCGTATGGAGAATGTCAGATTATGATGGGAAGAGGTATGGTAAAAGAAGGTGGTTGGTGTATTTCTTGGGCACCGAAACAAAAAGACCCCGCAGCATAAGGAAATAAAAGCAGGAAAGGGAAAAACCATGTCAAACTATTCACGAAGAGAATTTCTAGCATTTTTGGGCTACACAACAACTACGTTGGGCGCAGTAAGTCTGGTTGGTTGCAAAAAAAGCGTTTCAACAGGCTTACATAAACTCAAAGGTCTTCCTGCTGGTATTTCAAAAGATGAGGTCACGCTTGCAGAGGGATTTTCATATGATGTTTTGATCAAATACGGCGACGACATCAATGATCATGAAAAGTTTGGTTTTAACAATGATTATATTGCCATTTTACCCAAAGCTCATAATCGTGCTGTCATGTGGGTCAATCATGAATATCCAAATCCGCTTTTCATTCATGGAAATATGGATGCAAAAACTAAAACCAAAGAACAAATTGATTTAGAAATGAAGGCATTGGGTGGATCAATTGTTCATCTTGAAAAAGATAAAAGAGGGCACTGGTCTATAGACACCAATCATCCTGATAATTATCGTGTTCATGCGCAAACCATGATTCCATTGATTTCAGAACGTTCAATCGAAGGAAAAATGGAAGTTATGGGAACCCATTCTAATTGTGCAGGTGGCATTACACCTTGGGGAACAGTCTTGACCTGTGAGGAAAACTATCATGATCTCTATGGAGAAAGAAAAAAATACAATAGCAAAGAAATTGAATACTCAAAATATGATGGAGGATGGACAAGATTTTACAACAATCCTCCTGAATATTATGGTTGGGTCGTAGAAATTGATACAGACAAAAAAACAGCGAAAAAACTAACAGCGTTAGGTCGTTTTGCACATGAAGGTGCTACATGCATCAATGCCAAAGATGGAAGAACTGTTGTGTATTTAGGTGATGACAAGGAAGATGAGTGTATTTACAAATTTATTTCTGCACAGAAAGGTTCCTTAGAAAAAGGAACGTTGTATGTTGCCGATACAGAAAACGGTAAATGGATTGCACTCGACCATACAAAAAACAAAGAGTTGCAGAAAAAATTTAAAAACCAAACGGAAGTTTTAACCTGGGCAAGGTTATCTTCGAAAATGGTAGGGGCAACTCCTCAAAATCGTCCTGAGGATATTGAAATCAATCCAGCCAATGGTGATATTTTGGTTTCATTGACCAACAACAAAGGAAAAAAAGATTATCACGGATCCATTTTGCGTATTCGTGAAAAAGGTGGAGATTATTTATCTACAGAGTTTGAAGCCAAAACATTGATCACCGGAGGACCTGAGACAGGTTTTGCGGCTCCTGACAATTTGGCGTTTGATAACAATGGCAACCTTTGGATTGCAACAGATATTTCTGGAAGCAGCATGAACAAAGATCCATATACATTCCAAGGAAACAATGGGTTGTTTGTTGTACCCATGATGGGTGAAAATGCCGGTAAAGCAATACAGGTTGCGAGTGCTCCACATGATGCCGAATTTACTGGACCATTTTTTGCACCTGATGGAAAAACACTTTTTCTATCCGTGCAACACCCTGGTGAGAATACCAAAAGCATTGATAAGCCGACCAGTCACTGGCCATTGGGCGGAAAGAATACGCCTCAACCTGCAGTCATTGCCATTACAGGTCCAATGTTAGAAGCCATCGCTTCTTAGTATGTACTTGTAAGCTTTTTATGATCCTTCATAATTGAGTGTGATCATATTTGATGTTGTAAATGACTGCCCCAAGTCATCAGTTGTCATCATCATAAATACAGCTGTACACTGATTGGAATTGTCGCGATTGAGATTTGCTTTGGCAACAATCGCAACCCAGTCATAGGATCCAGTAGGAGCTGCGTCAATACCCATATCCTCAGCTGTGATGGAAGTGATACATTGTTTTAGCGATAGGTTTGGTGGATATGATAATGACCCATTTAAAGGTGATACACTAGCATTTGTATTGGCACGACAGACATTTGCGCTTCCAGGACCTGAGGGTGAATTGGACTTATTGGTCTCTCCAGCGTTTGAAGAATAGACAAAGCTTGTTTGGCTTCCTACCGCAATCGGATATCCAATTTGATTCCAAACCTCTGTCAATCCTGCACCAAATGCATAATTATCTCCAACTTGCCCACCATTAGCACTCAAAGTACAAAAATGCGTATTATCAAGGTAAAAATTTTGCTGCTTGTCTTTGATATTTTTGACAACAGTATACGCCTCTACAAGTTTTGCTTTTCGCTTGTATTTGCTAAACTCTGGCACAGAAACAGCCGCCAATAGGCCGATGATGGCGACTACGATCATCAGTTCAATCAAAGTAAATCCACGCGCATGTCCCCCAAATACACTCACACTTTTATCCTAACATAACTATATTATTGCATCTGCTAAAATGGAATTGTTCCATTTTTATGCGAACTTAATGTGTCAATTATTGACGATAAAGCTCTCGATCCACTTGATCAAGATATTTTTGATCTTCAGCAGGTACAGTGCTGTCAGGTATATCCTTACTTTGGGGAGTTTTGGGCGTTGTTTCAGTTAGCAGCTTACGGTACAAAAGGAGGGCACCTAAGCACAAGATAATCATAGGAAAAAACCAAACCACCCAATTGAAACCTGATTTTTTAGGTTCAGCCAAAACTCTTTCGCCAAATTCTTGTTCAAACATGGCATAAATATCTTCTACGTTTTTTCCCTGCGCCAACTGTTGTTTGATTTTTTGCTTCATGTAGATCGCAACTTCAGATTGTTCCTGATCCAAGGTTTTGGCCCAACAACAGGGGGCAATCAATTTTTTTTCCATCTCACTAGCTTTTTGATCCAAAGCAGACTGTGCCCAAACAAAGGGCGAAAAACAAAACAATATAATCCAAAATGTTTTCATTGCATTTTCTTATATCATGAAAAACATTTGCATAAAATGACTTAGGGCACGACTTGGGTCACCAAATCTTCATGATAATCGACAACAAAACAATCGGCTGGAAGTTCCAAAAGGGCGTTTTGGGCTTTTTTCCCTTTGAGTTTCTGTGGATTGGAATCAAAACGAATAACTCGACTCACATCACCAAATTTGTTCGTTCTAAATCGAAAATGTGTTTCATATTGAGAGGTAAATTCTTCTCCCCAGAGATGTGCTACGCGATGCAATATTTTTTGGGGTTGATAGGTTTTTTTCTTCCGATGTTTCAAATAAAAATGTGAATCGCCAAAACCTGTACGAAAGTGATAGAAAAGTATTTGTATATCGTCAAAAAACCTATGATTTTCAAGGTATTCAATGTCCGTATCTAAAGTAGAATCTTTGAAAGTAAGCTGATGCAGATAAATCTGACGGTCCTCAGGAAGTTGATTTTCAATTAGTAAGATAAATGTAATGGGTTCAAATTCGATGCGACGTTGATAATGTTTCTTATAAAAAGACTCGTTGTAATAAGATTCTTCAAGATCCAATTCAATATTTTCATTTTTAACTTTCGTTGGATCCATATTGATGGCTGGATACAGTGTACAAGCAAATTCAAAGGACCAGACGTGAGATATACATATAAGATTGAAAAAACATCCAAGTAGAAGATACCTCATAAACTATCTATCTACACAATATCGACCCCAAAAATCAAGCCCAACTATATAATTTAACATAATATATATTATCGGAAGTTGATAAGGAGATTAATTGATCTTATAGCTAGCACCTGCTACGACAAACTATGATGAAAACACTCTATTCATACCTTTATATTGCCCTTATTTTGACCTTTGTAGCCGCTTGTAACACGTCCTCAAAGGCGCCTTCAGCAGCAAAGGAAAAAGCTCTTACAGCCACAGCCACCATTAGTGGTAAAAGCGGACAACATGTGCAAGGCACAATTGTGCTTATCCAAGTCAAAGATGGCGTTACACTTCAAATTGATCTTACAGGCTTAGAGCCAAATTCTTTACACGGCTTTCACATTCATGAGATTGGAGATTGCACGGATGATGATGCAAAATCTGCCGGTGGACACTTCAACCCAGGTGAAGTTCAGCATGGAGGCCCTGAAGATCAACATCGACACGCTGGTGATATGGGAAATCTTCATTCAGATGCCAAAGGTGAAGTCCATACTTTAGTTAAAAATCGAATGGTTACACTGGATAATCAAGAATCTACTTCAGTAGTTAATCGTGCAATTATCATTCATGAAAGCAAGGATCAATTCGATGCGCAGCCTGCTGGCAATGCTGGTGCACGCATTGGTTGTGGCGTGATTCGTGTAAACTACTAATTAATCTACTGTTGATTGTCTGTAAATTTCAATTGGGTTTGTGCCCTTTTTGATCGATCGTAAGGCTGTTCGTAGCCCTTCTTGAACAACTGGATGATAAAAAGGCTTGGAAAGACACTGATCCACCGTCCACTTTGAAGAAATGGCCCAGCTGAGCATATGTGCAAGATGCTCTCCATCCGGTGCAAAGAGTTCCGCTCCCAATATTTCTCCAGAATCTGAATTTGCATACAGATGCAAAAGCCCTTTTTCCTTTAATTTTACAATGCTACGGCCTTGTCCTTCAAATGTTACTTTACCAGTAACAAATGGTATTTGGGACTCCATTAGCTCTTGATAGGTTTTACCAACCATCGCAATCTGAGGATCTGTAAATGTAATGGATAGTGGTGTTCGACGTCTAAATTTTTCCACTCGTTCCTGACAAGCGTTGAAACCTGCTATTCGACCCTCATCTGCAGCTTCATGCAATATGGGCCGATCACCATTGACATCACCTGCAATAAAAATATGGTTTGTGCCCGCAACCAACATGGTTTCTGGATCAAATTTGGGCAGCCCGTTTTTTTGCTGAGAGATGCCTATATTGGATAATCCAAGTGCAAAAGCATTGGACAGGCGCCCTGCAGCCAAAAGCACCTTTTCTACAGTGACTTTTTGATGATCAGTCACGATTTCAATTTGATCGCCCTTTTTGACCACATTTTGAATGTTTTCAAATATGATTGTGTTGTGATCAAGTAGTTTTTGGATTGTATAATCCAAAATATCTGGGTCTGTAAGACCGGCCATTGTTTTTCTACGTGCAATTAGCGTTACATCAAGACCAAGTTGCAATAACGCCTGACCCAATTCAAGACCAATCACACCCGTACCAATGACAGCCCACTTTTTTGGAATTTCATTCATTTCAAAAAAAACATCCGTATCCACACAAAAATCTTCAAAACCTTGAAATACTTCAGGCATAACTGGCTTTGACCCTGCGGCAATGATAATTTTTTTGGCTTCAAAGGTTTCACCCCAAGATGTTTCAAGCACATTCTCATTTTTAAATGTTACAATCTCAGTGATCAGGTGTGTATCTTGCCATGATTTCATATCCTCCATGACGCCTTTGACAAATCGATCTCGCAATTTTCGAACATGGGCAAATGTTTTGAGAAGATCCACAGAAAGCAAATCTCCACCCTCAATGCCTTCCTCGCTCAATTTATGTCTTCGATAAAAATCTTGTGCTGCTTGAATCAAAACCTTAGAAGGCATGCAACCCACACGAGCACATGTTGTACCCAAAATACCTGCGTCAAAAATTTTATAATTATCCGTATGCTTGGCGACAATCGAGCGTGCCGAAAGACCAGCTGTGCCTGCTCCAATGATTGCAACATCTAGCTTTTTCATGTTTTCTTTTTGTCCTTTTGGTCTTGATTTCCAACCCATCCCATAAGTGTACCTTGCATGAGTTTATCAACCTTCATATCAATTTTTTCAATATATTTTTCTTCTACAAAAATTGTAAAGCCACCAACTTGATAGCTCATAGGTAGGTAGACCGCGACTACGTTATCTTTTTCTTTAAAATGGTCATCAATGTTTGCAACTTGATCGTTTGTTAGAAATCCTAACATTTTACAATCAAGTTCAGGGATGGTTACGATCACACTTTTACCATCCATCATTTTATTTTGAGGGTTCAAATAATCAGCAATCCCTTTGAGAGATTTATAAATAGTGCTCAATATTGGAATCGAGGACACAAGATCTTCAGACCAAGTCCATATTTTTTTAAAAAGAGAGATTGAAGCAATAAAACCAATCAAAACAAGCAGTCCAATTATAACAACAAATCCAATACCCGGTGGTAGTGATGCATCTGGAAGAATTTTATAAAATAACTTTTCTATCCAATGTACAAGAATGTAAATAATATAGACACTGACAACAATTGGAAAAACAGCAAAAATACCTGCGACAAAGTATCGAAAGACACTTGTCAAAATTTTCTTTTGCATACTTGCATCAGAAGACATTATTCAAACCTTTTCATATTGTATGAAGATTGTAAAACTACTTTACAACATAATTTACTTTTGATTGATGATTTTCACATTCAAATTTTCGCCTGTAAGCTCGAATTCAACCCTACGATTCAAAGCTTTATTCTCTGGCGTGGTATTGGCTACACGGGGTTGCGTTTCCCCAAAGCCAGCCGTACGAATGATGCTTTCATCCATACCATGTTCTATAAGATACCTTTTTACACTTTCAGCTCTGCGTATTGAGAGGTCTAGATTGTACTCACTTGCCCCATCACTGTCTGTATGTGCATTAATTGTAATGACGTCAATGCCTTTGTATTTCTGAATCAATTCAATCACATGATCAAGCACAGGATAGGAAGCTTCTTTGATAATATCCTTGTTGACATCAAAATAGATAGGATCAACATATTCAATCAAAGGCTCTTTGTTTCTTTGTAAAACAAGTCTTTCTTTGGTTGTTTGATTTGCTTTGATTTCAAATGGTATTTCATGATTTTTTCCAGCATCATTGACAATAACCTTGTATGTTCCTGTTTCTAACTCTCTATAAATACGGTTGGATGTGACATTTTGAATTTCTTCTTCACTTGCCGTTACAATGATGATTGGAAGAACCAACGGTTGATTGTCTTGATCTACAATCTCAAATTCAAAGGTACCATTTTCCACAACAGCAACAGGCGTTGGTTCTTGCACTTCTTTTTCTTCGCAACAATGACGTACAGGTTTGTTTTGGTTAAAAAACCGATAAGAGATACCTGCATATACGTGATAATCAGGCACGCCATAGCCATTGTTTCCTGCTCGGCCAGCACCCATGGTCCATTCCCAATGGTCATTTTGAGATCGCTTACGCAATGAAATAAATCCTTCATAGGGTGAGGAAATTTCTTGCGAGAAAAACTGTCCGTATGTTGTTGAACCAATCATTTCTAAAGCCAAGTCCCATTTTGATTGACAAGAAAGTCGATACACATACGAAGCACCATACAAAAATTCATTGCCTATAGTTAAGTTTAAAATGGTTTCTTCTTTACGAAATCTAGTTCCCACATTCAAAGAAACATAATGTCTTTTATGCAAGTATCTATCAATAGAAATATAAACCCCACCTGTAAATGAATCATCTCCAAAAAAATCGTCTTGATTGTCAAAGGGAACTGTAACAAAAGGAATCAATCCAAGACCCCATCGCCCTACTTCATTTTTGCCTCGATCAAGCACAGAAATGGTTGCATTAATTTGCAG
>JAGRAZ010000033.1:11951-16502 GCA_020434345.1 Bdellovibrionales bacterium | reverse complement strand
GTCAAACAAGATCGTACCAAGATATCGCTCATTTTGTTGGCAACCCCAAAGCCGCGCGGGCAATAGGCATGGCCAATCATAACAATCCAATTCCCATAATCGTTCCATGTCATCGTGTAATTTCTAAAAGTGGTGGATTGGGTGGATTTGCTGACAACAGCACCAAATGTTTACACCTCAAACAACAGCTTCTTGATTTAGAAAAACAAGCTGTTCGTACGATGAGTTTTGAACCTCTGCATGCCAACGCCATTTTGCCAATATAGTTTTCTACTTCTATTTTGAAAATTTTTGTGATTTTTCAGGTTGCAACCAAGATTTGGTTACATCACACCAGAGCATGAGTCCTTGAAACGGTGAAAATTGCTCATAGTATTTTTTAATACGCGCATCTTTGGGCAATTCTTTTAGATTCCACTGCTCTTGTAGCTGAGAGCGCACCCAACTGTCTAACCCCAAGCCATCATAAAATCCCAAAAACTTTAACAAGTTTTCTGCAACGTAGGGTCCAACACCCGGTAAGGCAAGCATTTCCTTTTTAAGTAGCAGTGGTTGCGTATGATCTTTCCAAGATTCCACATCCAATTTTCCTGACGCAACCATTTTTGCAATTTGTGCAAGACTTTTAGAACGATACCCCGTTCGTATAACATTTCGATAGTATGCTTCATTTTTTTTGGCCATCGTAATTGCACTTGGAAAAACCCATGATCCATTGGATGAAGGCTCTCCCAATTTTTGACACAGATTGTTCACCATCGTTTTGGTGAGACTCCATGTGCAATTTGTGGTTAAGACCAGTTTGATAAGATCTTCAAAAACACTTTCGGAGCGAAGAAATCGACCCATACCCATCTTGGAAACCCATTGTTTTCGATGTTTCAAAGCCAGTGTATAAAAAGGTGAAAGTGTTTTATCAAGACCAATCATAGATGAGACGATTTGCAACTGACGCTTTGTTAGTTTTTTTGTTGATCGTACAATGAGTTTGTTTTGTTTTTGGGAAAGTGTGATTGTGTTTTTTGGAGTTTCCGAAAGTGCAAAAGAAATTTCAGTATTGTCTTGGCTTTTTGAAAACGGCGGTAACTGCACCCATCCATGGGATTGAATCACAGAAGAAAGTACAAATTTTTCACTTTTAGGAAGTGGTATTTTTACCTGCATGATCTATGCATAGATCATGAAAATGAGAAAGTCACATGTTTAAATAAACTATGTGCTCATCTAACTTAATGGATTTTTTATTTCCCAGCTTCTATTAACGGAGAGACCCCAGATTTAACCAAAGTTCCTGAAACAAATGGAATTGTATACTGTGTACCGTCTGTTGTTCGTCCAAATGAACCCATGTTATCTGTTAAAATGATATTTGCATCTTCTTGAACAAAGTACCTGCCGTCCTCAAAATAAATGTCATCCTGAGAAACTCTTTTGAACACCGATGCATTGCCACCACATGTGGTTCGTTTATTTTCTTTTTCACCTAGATCGTAAGACTCAACGATCTGGCCACCATAAACAAGATCAATAACTGAATTCTCAATACATTTTAATTCAATGATCGCTCTTTCAAGAACTGTTCCTTTATCAAGTGTGCAGGTTTTCTTTTGAGTCGTAATTGTAACAGCTTTGCTTAATTGAAGATCGCCCCACGTAAATTTATTGTTAGAAAGTGCAGCATCAGGAAGCGAAACGCGAACGTTGGTATACTTACTCGCAACTTCAGTACCGTCTGTACATTTTTTGCTACCGGGAATTAAAACTGTAAAATTCTCTTCTTCCAATGCATGTGCATGGGAAAAAAGTGCGATCAAGCAAAGAGAGAATGTGAGTAATTTTTTCATTTCAAACCTCATATTGTGTTGCGTCATAATATCACACCCCATTCAAACGTGCAACAACACGTAACCATTTGAATCATAAGGGTTATTTTTCATAATTGGCGTAGGCGGCAATGCCGGTAAGCGCATGCCCTACAATCAATTTGTGAATATCGTGTGTTCCTTCGTACGTGTACACCGATTCCAAATTACACATGTGCCGCATGCAAGAGTATTCATCCAAAATACCGCTACCACCTAAAATATCTCGTGCTTTTCGAGCTGATTCCAGACCAACCCAAACATTGTTCATTTTTGCCATCGAAATGTGATGCGGTTTGATTTTACCTTGGTCTTTCAGATGACCCAAACGAAGGACAAGCAATTGTCCTTTGGTAATTTCAGTCGCCATCCACGTAAGCTTATCTTGCACAAGTTGAAACCCTGCAATGGGTCGATCAAATTGAATCCGCGATTTTGCATACGAGAGTGCCTCATCAAAGCAACCAAGCGCTGCACCCAATCCACCCCACGCAATGCCATAGCGTGCTTGTGACAAACAACTTAAAGGACCCTTTAGACCTTTTACATTGGGAAGCAAGTTTTCTTCCGGTACTTCCACGTTATCAAAAAACAATTCTGCCGTGTCACTTGCGCGTAAAGACAACTTGCCTTTGACCTCAACCGCTTTATATCCAGAAGATTTTGTATCCACAATAAAGCCGCGAATCTCACCATCAAGCTTGGCCCACACAATTGCAATATCTGCTTGCGTACCATTACTGATCCACATTTTTTCGCCATTAAGAATGTATTTGTTTCCCTTTTTTTCTGCGCGCGTGATCATACCACCAGGATTGGATCCAAAGTCCGCTTCAGTTAAACCAAAACACCCGATGATCTCGCCTTTGGCCATGCCCGGTATATATTTTTCTTTTTGCGCATCGGATCCAAATGCATAAATGGGATACATACAAAGCGCACCTTGCACAGAAACGAAAGAACGCAAACCAGAATCACCGCGTTCAAGTTCTTGCATGATTAAACCATATGCAACATTGTTCATGCCTGCGCACTCATACCCCTGAAGATTGGCACCAAAAAGACCCAGCTCTGCCATGGGAGCGATCAATTGTTTTGGAAATTTTCCCTCACGGTAATGCTCAATAATAATGGGAGACACTTGCTCGGTTACAAACGATCGAACTGTATCGCGCACCATTAATTCTTCATCTGTAAATAGTTCGTCCGCTTGATAAAAATCTAAATGCTCAAAAGGTCTCATGTTTATAACAACTCCTTTAAAGGTTTGTAATTTTTTCGAAGTGCCGTTGCAACAGCTTCATATGAGATGTGACCTTTGTATGTGTTGATTCCTTTTTGGAAACTTGGATCTGTTTGAAGCAAATGATCTACGCCTTCTTCAACCATTTTTTTTGCATACCGCAGAGTTGCATTGGTTAGCGCAAATGTCGAAGAGTGTGGCACTGCACCCGGCATATTTGCCACACAGTAGTGAATAACATCATCTACAATAAATGTTGGCTCTTCATGCGTTGTTGCGCGAGTGGTTTCTACACATCCACCTTGATCCACAGCAACATCCACAATAACAGACCCTTTTTTCATTTTTGAAATCATACTGCGCGTAACCAAATGAGGTGCTTTTGCGCCGTGAAGTAAAACACCACCTACAACAAGATCAGCTTCTTTGACTGATTCTTCAATATTAAATGAATTTGATTTGAGTGTTGTGATTTGATTTCCAAAAATATCATCCAGATATTCTAAACGATCAACATTGACATCAATGACAGTCACATCAGCACCCATACCCACAGCAATTTTACATGCGTTGGTTCCCACAACACCGCCACCAATGATGGTAACTTTGCCACGAGATATACCGGGTACACCGCCCAAAAGCACACCACGTCCACCATTTTGTTTTTTAAGATAGGTTGCGCCAATCTGTGTTGCCATTTTACCTGCAACCTCACTCATGGGTTTTAAAAGAGGTAGAGAACGGTTCGGTCCCTCGATGGTTTCGTACGCAATGCCTGTTACTTTTTTATCTACAAGAACATCCGTAAGTTCGGGAGCCGTGACAAGATGTAAATAGGTATAAAGCTTTTGTTCTGTTTGAATATGCGGAAATTCAATTGCGATAGGTTCTTTGACTTTGATGATCAATTCATTGTCTTTCCAAATTTCTTCAGCCGTTGGAACAATCTTAGCGCCTACAGCTTTGTACTCTTCATCCGTAACGCCACTGCCAATGCCTGCACCTTGTTGAATCGAAACAGTCGCACCTGCTTCAACCAGCGCACGAACGCCTGCTGGAACAAGACCCACTCGATACTCTTGAACTTTGACCTCTTTTGGAACACCAATTTTCATAGCTTTATGACTCCTTACAATACGCTTTAGAATTGGTGTCTATCTAGCGTAAAGACAGCCTATTGGCGATAAAAAAACACCCCCGATAAATGACCCTTTTAGGGCAATTTTTACCTGACAAAAAGGCGCGAGCCATTCGATCGCCTTCAACATCGCCCATGGCGATGTATACAAGGAAAACTCACGTTTTCCTTCTGCATGTTGGCAAAGCCAACCCACATTCAACCTTTTGTGACGTTCAAATAAAATCTAGAAGTATTAATCAACTTGGTTTCTTAAAAACGTTGGAATGTCGTACTCGATCTATTTCCTTGGGGAAAAAACGCTTTTT
>JAGRAZ010000033.1:0-11852 GCA_020434345.1 Bdellovibrionales bacterium | reverse complement strand
ATTAATCAACTTGGTTTCTTAAAAACGTTGGAATGTCGTACTCGATCTATTTCCTTGGGGAAAAAACGCTTTTTCCCCTCTTGGACAAAGCAAGTTTGTCCAATTCACCCCTTTTGCGAGTTAACCTTAAAAATTAATTTTTTTAATCAACTTGGTTTCTTAAAAACGTTGGAATGTCGTACTCGTCTTCTGTGTTGTCATCGAGGCCGAGTTCGCGGATGCGTTTTTTGAATTCTGTTGAATCAATTTCTTTGTGAGAAATAAATGGCGTTGAAAGCGATTGCTCATCAAGCTTTACTTCGATGTGCGTCGGTTTTTCTTTCGTCGCTGTCATTTGTGTCGGTACAGATGTCACAGATGAAGGAGTAAAAGTTGGAACGTTTCTTGTGGATTGCACGTCTATTCGTTCAAATGTACTTTGAGGAATAGTTTTATGTTGGTCTTTATCAAACCCAGTAGCAATAACTGTTAAGCGAATATTATCTCCCATACTTTCATCAATAACAGCACCAAAAATAATATTAGCATCTTCATGTGCAGCTTCATGAATCATGGTTGCAGCATCATTGACTTCATGAAGTGTTAAATTTGTACTTGCAGTAATGTTTAAAAGAACACCTGTTGCACCACTGATATCAACATCTTCCAATAGAGGTGAAGAAATCGCACGTTGTGCAGCTTCTTTTGCGCGACCTTGCCCAGTAGCCTCGCCAGTGCCCATCATGGCCATGCCCTGACCATTCATAATTGTGCGCACATCTGCAAAATCCAAATTGATCAATCCCGGAATTGTAATCAAATCAGAAATACCACGTACAGCTTTTAAAAGTACTTCGTCTACTTTACTAAATGCATCGATGATAGAAAGCTGTTCGCCCGCAAGATTGATGAGTCGTTGATTTGGAATCGTGATAAGTGTATCAACTGCCCCTTTGAGTTCTTTGATGCCGCTTTCTGCAAATGTTTTTCGTTTGCGACCTTCAAACATAAACGGCTTGGTTACAACGCCAATCACAAGCGCGCCCATATCCTTTGCGATTTCTGCAATGATAGGAGCTCCGCCTGTACCTGTTCCTCCGCCCATGCCCGCGGTGATAAACACCATGTCAGCACCTTGTAAACATTCTGCAATTTTCGCGCGATCTTCAAGCGCAGCTTCACGACCGATTTCCGGATTGGCACCCGCACCTAGACCTTTGGTCAAAGAATTTCCTATTTGAATTTTGGTTTCAGCAAGCGAATGATTGATGGCTTGCATATCAGTATTGGCAACAACAAAATCAACATGATTCATGCCAGAACGAATCATCGTATTTACAGCATTTCCGCCGCCGCCGCCGACACCAATAACTTTGATTTTTGCTGCGTTGGTTGGTTCGACAAATTCAAACATTAGATTCTCCTCGTTCTCGTAAGTACCCATAATTGCTCCCTTTTTATGTACCTAGGTTGCAATACATTATATTACATTAATTCGAAAAAATGGGAAGCTAATTTGAAGTTGTAGTCGCCCCATTTTCTTTGTCCACAAAAATAACATTTTTACATGAAATTGACTTGATTTTAGGGGGATAGACATCCTACAATCGGGCTGTAAAAAGCGGGGGCTAAAAGGAGGAAACACCATGAATCTCCAACCACTCAAATCCCTTTTTGGAAAATCAGATGTATCCAAATCCAAAAAGAGGACCGTGAAAATGGTTGATAAATGGTATGAGTATTCTTGCACCAACGATCTGTACAATCCAACGCTCAAACGGATATCAAAACTCAGAGCCATTGATAAAGACCCAAGAAAGAATCATAAGAAACTTGGATCTGCATAATTATCAGCTGTAGAAAACATTTCAACCTATAGAAAACAAAATGTGAAACATTTTGTCGATTTCACATCTTCAAATAATTTATTTCTGATTGTAAAAAAGCATTTTTTATATTTCGTATGGGGAGTCAAGCGCAAGCTTCTTTTATCCACCTATGAATTGATTGTTAGATTGTTGTGGACCAATACTTTTTACTTCTAGGAAGGAAACTAAAAGCGCAGTTCATTGAAATTTCATTTCAATGAACGAGCCATTTCCTGAAGAGAAGTAAAAAGTATAAATACGTACAAAATAAACTAAAAGAATTCCCCAAACCATTCTTTCATCCGCGACCGAACTTTAACAAACATATTCTTGTCGCGTACACGGAAACTGGCCCGAGGATTTTGATTTTCACTTCCATACAGCACCAACCCTACAGCTGTTGCATAGATAGGGCTTGAAACTGCTTCGGCAAGTCCGCCAACACCATGTGGAATCCCACGACGCACAGGCAAATCAAATACGTTTTCTGCAACTTCTGGCATACCTTCCATGATGGCTGATCCGCCTGTAATCACAACACCAGAAGCAAGTTTGTTCATCAAATTCATTTTTTCGAGTTCATTTTTGACAAGCATAAAGAGCTCTTCAACGCGTGGCTCAATAATTTCACTTAAGAGCTTCTTACTAATTTGTCTTGGTTTTCTTCCACCCACACTTGGAACATCAATCAATTCATCTCTTGAAATTAAGTCGCTGGAAGCAACACCAAAACGATGTTTGATGCTTTCGGCTTCGCGCATTGGTGTACGAATACCCACTGCAATATCATTGGTAATATGATTTCCTCCGATGGAGATCACTGCAGAGTGAACGATTGCACCGCCTACGTACACTAAAATATCGGTCGTACCACCACCGATATCAATCATAGCAACGCCTAAATCTTTTTCGTCTTGGGTAAGTACCGCTTTGCTTGAAGCAAGTTGCTCAATTACAATATCTGACACATTCAAACCACATCGGTTGGCGCATTTAACGATGTTCTGCGCACTGGTAACAGCCCCCGTTACAATATGCACTTTAGATTCAAGCCGAACACCGCTCATGCCAATGGGTTCACGAATACCGTCTTGATCATCGATGATGTATTCTTGTGGAAGCACATGTAAAACTTCGCGATCCATAGGAATTGCAACAGCTTTGGCAGCATCAATTACCCGATCAACATCGTATTGTGTGACCTCTTGATTTTTAACTGCTACCACCCCGTGTGAATTAAACCCTTTGATATGTCCACCTGCAATGCCTGCGTACACAGAATGTATTTCACAACCAGCCATGAGCTCTGCTTCTTCGATAGCATTTTGAATCGACTGAACAGTAGCATCGATATTGATTACAACACCTTTTCGCAAACCCTTTGATGGATAGGTTCCAAGCCCTACAATATCCACACCATGATGTGTAAGTTCTCCGACAATGGTACAAATCTTGGTTGTTCCTATATCTAAGCCAACAACTAAATTATCTTTTTTGGACATGATCACTCCTGATATCTCAGATTGCTAGAACTCTCATTCTACATCAACCCATGAGTTTACAACCTTGTTCGCAATTGACTCTCATCAAACCGCAAACCAACCCTTGAAGCTTTTTCCTACGATGTAGATTACGTGAGTGCTAGGAAGACGAAATCGTAGGCTTAAGCTCGACGACAATCCTATCATGAAAATTCAAATCCACCCTAAAAATTTTGTCCTTTTGCGACATAAGAGAACCCCAAATTTTATCTAACTTACTAAATTTATTAGTAAATTTATCATGTCCGACATAGAAGATGATAAGTTGGCCTTCAAATAAACATGACCAACCCAGTGTCTCATCCAAATAAACTCGGGCAAGCTTTGCATGAGAAACGACTGCTGAAGCTTTACTAAGTTCAGCCGCCTGACGAAAAAAAGACGAGCTTTCAAACAATTCTGATTTGGTTTTCCAAGGTCCTTGAATTTCTGGAAGGTTAGAAGGTTGCGTCTGACCAAACCATTCAAATAAATCGCCCTCTTCATCTACAAAATATTTTTTCTGAAAATTGGTCCAAGCAAAAGCCAATCTCTCTACGACAAATATTTTCAATGTTTGATCAAGCGTAAGTTTCATATGAACTTCTTTAAAATGTGAAATATCTTTAAGCTTTTGCAACAATTCTTGTTGCATACCTTCATCAAAGTTTTTTCCTGCATAGGGAGAAAGAATTGGTTTGATATCTTCCTTAGAAATCTTTTGTAAACCAATGATTTCTACTTCTTTAAAAACTTTGGTTTGTGTCCAAGCTAAAAATGGAAATAAAACTAAAATAAAAAATGAAGCGAACCTTAACATGCGTCTAAAAGAATCATTTCAACAAGGTCTGCAAAGTCAATGCTTTCTTGTTTTGCTGCTTTTGGAACTAGGCTGGTTGGTGTCATACCGGGTACTGTATTAACTTCTAAACAATGCACCTGATTATCTTTCCAAATAAAATCTACCCTTCCCCAACTTCGACAGCCCAACACATGAAACGCCTTTATTGCGTAGTCTTGTACTTTTTTGGTTAATTTTTCATCAATACGGGCTGGACAATAATAATCTGTTTTTCCCTGCGTATACTTGGATTCATAATCGTAGATGCCACTTTTAGGACGTATTTCAATCACTGGAAGTGCTTTATCGTTGAGAATACCAACGGTAAGATCAACGCCACCTTCAAGATAAGGTTCCCAGATGACTTTCTCACCAAACGAATGGGTTTTGTTAAAAGCGTCTTTCCATTGATTTTCGTCTTTAACGATTTCCATACCGATGGAAGAACCTTCTACATCAGGCTTTCCAATGACAGGGAACTTCAAGCTTGAAACTTTTTTAAACGCCAATTTCTCATCTTGCAAAGCATGCGTGACAACAAACGACAGCGTTGGAATGTTATTTTTTTCAAAGACTTCTTTGCTTTTATATTTACTCATGGACAATCGACTTGCATCAGATCGACTTCCTGTATAAGGAATTTTTGCTTCTTCAAGCACTTTTTGAATCTCACCGTCTTCTCCACCAGCTCCATGGAGGGCTACAAAAGCCACATCCCAATGCTGTTGCCAAAACAAGGGCATTTCAGATGGATCGATTTCATGAACATTGGTGTATCCCCGTTCACGCAATCCATTTGCAACAGCTTTTCCTGTTGTTAGGGAAATATCTCTCTCTTTTGAAGCTCCGCCCAAAAGCACTGCAATTTTTGAGTTATGGTCTATCACGGCTTTCCAATCAAATGTACTTCGGTTTCTAACGTTATACCTTTATGGTTGTAAACTTTTTGTTGAACCAACTCAATCAATTGTTTCACATTTTCAACCTTGGCCAACCCGTGATTGATAATAAAGTTGGCATGTTTTTCTGAAATCTGCGCTTCTCCAAGCTGATGTCCTTTAAGACCCACTTCTTCAATCAAGGCTCCTGCAAAATACGGTTTAGGATTTTTAAAAACAGATCCAAAGTTTGGATATTGAAGAGGTTGAAGATCTCGTTTACTTTTAGCAAGCGCTATTTTTTCCTCGATGTATTGTTTTTCTGAAAGGGCAAAAACAAATGTGCCACCAAGTATGATTTTATCTCGCCCAAATGGAAAATCACGATACAAAAAATCATTTTCTGTTACATCTTTTGTAAAAGGTTCTCCTTCTTTTGTGCATCCATATACAGAAATCAAAACTTGTGAGAACCATCCTTCAGGTGTTCCTGCATTCATTCGAATGCCTCCACCAATCGATCCCGGAATACCGAAGGTAAATTCAAAGCCTGTATAACTTTCTTTTCTAAGTTGTTGCAAAAGCGTGCCCATACCGACGCCGGCTTGAACATCCATGATCCAATTCTGCTTTTTTTCTATGGTTTGTATTTGATGTAATTTTGAAAGATCAATCAAGCACCCCGTATACCCTCCATCTTCTATTAATAAATTGGACCCTTTTCCCAATACATGAAAATCTTTTGTATATAAAAATCCGGCCTGATGCATTGTTTGTACAAATGTATAGACATCATCTTTTGTCTTAGGTGTAAAAATTGCTCTAGAAAATGCATTACAACCAAATGATGTTTTTTTGCGCAAAGAAACATCCCAACTAAGAAAAGTATGGAACTGGGGTAAATCTTTTAGAAAAGCATCAAATGACATGGTGGACTCGTCATTGGATATATCATGCCTATAGGTATTACTCTAGATTTGGTGTTGTAAGCTCGTACGAGCCATCCTTACGCTGATTGACGTCAGAACAATTTTCTCCAGCTTCGCAAAGCCTTGCCGGATAAATATCATCAACTTCATCAATAAAAATTTTCTGACGTACATTTTCTCCCGTTTCAATCGTTCCACAATTATTATAAAAACCACCTGCAAGAAAGATGAGTAAAAAAAAGAAAAAAACATACATCTGATAAAATTTGGATTTCTTTTTCAAATAAGAAGCCTGCCTTACATCCATTATAACAAATTTGAGATTAAAAAATAAAAGCAGACATGTGGAAGAGTAACTTGGGTTACCTTGCAGCAATCACCTTGAATTCAACGGCGATGGGCGTTGGCAAACTTCCTACCTCAATGGTGGTTCGTGTAGGACCAAGGACAGCAAATGTTTTGTTATACACTTGGTTAAAGGTTGCAAAGTCTCTTTTCATATTGGTTAAAAAAACCTGAATATCAACGATGTGTTTAAGTTCCAGACCGCAGTCTTGCAAAATGGTTTGTACATTTTCAATGACTGATTGAGTCTGAATGGCAATGTCATGGGGATCGACACCCGGTATGACATGGGTACCTTTTTTTCTAGGACCCACACCGGACAAAAAAACCAGATTACCAACTTGCCTTGCGTGGGGGTAGGCACCAACAGGTTCAGGGGCTTTTTGACTATTGTAAATTTCGCTCATACTTTACGTACTTAAACATTTTTAACAGCATTGTAAATAAACCCTTTTGAATTTACGTTCCAGTACATATGGTCTGATATTCGGTGTAAAAATCAACTGAATAATCGCCACCTTCTCGACCCAACCCTGAATTCTTCACGCCACCAAAAGGAACGCGTAAATCACGAACAAGCCAACAATTGATCCAAACCGTTGCTGCCTGAATTTTTTTAGCAACCTCTTGCGCACGTTTTTGGTCCTTTGAAAAAACAGCCGCGCACAATCCGTAGGGTGATTCATTGATAATACGTGTTACTTCCTCGATCGTCTCAAATGGTTCAACCGTCACAACAGGACCAAAAATTTCGTCCACATGACAAGCGTTATCTTTGGTAAGTCCCGTCAAAATTGTAGGACGCAGGTAATATCCTTTTTCATGTTCAATATTTTCGTCGCCTGCAACAAGACGGGCACCTTCTTTAATACGTAGCGCAATGCTGTTTTTGACTTTGTCAAAATGCATTTTAGAAACCAAAGGCCCCATAAAGCTTTGCTCGATCATAGGGTCGCCAACCGTAAGTTTTTTTGTTTCTTTGATAAATTTTTCCAAGAACATCTCAAATATTTTTTGATGAACAAAAATTCTTTCTCCGCAAAGACAAATTTGTCCTTGGTTCATAAAACTTGCCTTGATCACCCATTCAACGGTTTGATCAATATCCGCATCCTGATCAACAACGATAGGGTTTTTTCCTCCAAGTTCCATAGATGTTTTTTTAAAGCTACCTGCGATTGCTTTTTCGATCGCCCTTCCAGTTTGCGTACCACCCGTAAAAGAGACCAATCGAACCTTTGGGTGTGCAACCAAAAATTCACCCACGTCTTGGCCTGTTCCAAAGACCATATTACAAACACCTTTGGGAAGCCCTATTTCATCCATAAGCTGTGACAATAAAAATGCCGTTACAGGTGTCACTTCAGAAGGTTTGCATACAACGGTATTGCCACACGCAAGTGCGGGTGCAATTTTCCAAGTAAGCAAATAAAGTGGAAGATTCCAAGGTGTGATCAATGCAGCGACACCAACCGGATGTCGAGTAATCAAGCTTGTCGCTTTTTCATCCTTTTGAACAGAAAAGTCTTTGATGGTCAGGATATGATCTGCAAAAAAGCGGAAGTTTGCAATCGCACGGGGAATATCAACTTTTTTGGATAACCATAAAGGCTTCCCAGTATCTTCCGTTTCTGCAAGCGCAAAAGCATCGAACTTCTTTTCTATGCCATCAGCAATGGCATGTAAAAATTTAGACCGATAAGAAGGTGTTGTTTGGCTCCAGTTTTGAAATGCCTGTTCTGCACTTTCTACAGCATTTTGAACATCTCTGTAGTCAGAATTGGGCAAGGTCGCAATGGCGCCTTCGGTTGCCGGGTTAAGGCTTTCCATCGATTTAGAGTTTATCGCGTTCTGAAAACGACCATCTATATAATTTTGAATTGTATACATCTTTTTTAACTTTCTAGCCTGTGCATTTGCTTTGTCAATGGGTTTTGTGTTTTACATCAAGATTTGCTACGGTTGGAAAATCATTATGAAGCTTCCCCTAAATTTGCAAACATGGATTGAAGACCATCGAGACAAGCTCAAACCACCCGTTGGAAACTGTGAAGTTTTTCCCGGATCTGAGTACATTGTCATGATTGTGGGTGGGCCCAATAGCCGTCAGGATTATCATATCAATGAAGGGCCTGAGTTTTTTTATCAACTCGAAGGCAGTGTAAACATCCGCATTCTTGAAAATGGAAAACCAAAAGATATCCCCTTGCATGCAGGTGAAGTTTTTGTATTACCGGGAAATGTTCCCCACTCGCCTCAACGATTTGAAAATACGGTCGGACTTGTAATCGAACAAATTCGTAAACCTCAAGAAAAAGATGGGTTTTTATGGATTTGTGAAAATTGCCACACGGAACTTTATCGCGAATATGTTCATGTTACAGACATCGTCAAACAACTGCCAATTGTGTTTGATCACTTTTATACAAACAAAGATCACACCACGTGTAAAAAATGTGGAACGATCGCAACAAAGCCAAAATGAAACAGTTTTTAAGGAAGCACCATGCTCAAAATTGATATTCATACACATATCCTTCCCGAAAAACTCCCTCAATGGGCTGAAAAATTTGGTTACGGCGGATTCGTTCAACTAGAACACCACAAACCTTGTTGTGCCAAAATGATGCTTGATGATGGAACTTTTTTTCGTGAAATTGAGAGCAATTGTTGGGACCCAAAACAACGCATGAAAGAATGTGATGCACTTGAAGTTGGTGTGCAAGTATTGTCTACGGTACCTGTCATGTTTAATTATTGGGCCAAACCCAATGACACCTATGACATTGCCCGATTTTTAAATGATCATATTGCACAAATTGTTCATGACCATCCAACAAGATTTGCGGGCCTTGCAACCCTTCCGATGCAAAACACACGCCTAGCAATCATGGAGCTTGAACGGGTTGTAAACGAATTACATCTTTCAGGTATTCAAATTGGATCACACATCAACAATATCAATTTAAACGATGAATCTTTATTTCCGATCTTTGAAAAAGCACAGGAACTAAATGCATGCATCTTTGTTCACCCTTGGGACATGATGGGTTCGCGTAAACTTGATAAATATTGGCTTGCTTGGCTTGTGGGAATGCCAGCTGAAAGTTCTCGCGCAATTTGTTCGATGATTTTTGGGGGTGTGTTGGAAAAATTACCAAAATTAAAAATTGCGTTTGCACATGGAGGCGGTTCATTTCCAGCAACGCTTGGTAGAATTGAACATGGTTTTAACGTACGACCTGATCTTTGCGCTATTGACAATCACTTATCTCCTCGAAACTATCTCAAACGTATCTATGTTGATTCACTGGTACACGATCCACATGCGCTGAAGTTTCTTATTGATACTTTTGACGTCAGCCAAATTGCATTGGGCAGTGATTATCCATTTCCATTGGGAGAACATCGACCCGGTGAACTGATACAATCATTAGAACTAACAAAAGCAGATCGCGCAAGGTTACTTCATGGAACTGCGCTTGAGTGGTTAGGAAAAACCATCGAAGATTTTATGTAAGCAATAAAATCTAACTTTATTAAGATTACAGAGTTGGAGTGCGGCCACCATCAACAGGGACATTGATTCCGTTGATATAGGATGCGGCGGGACTTGCGAGAAAACAAACCGCATTTGCTACCTCAAAACTTTCTGCAAGACGACCCATCGGAATACAATCCTTCCACATCTTTTCAACTTCATCTTTTGTTTTTCCAAGTCTTTGACTTGCAGCATCTTTTAATTTTTCAAGTCGCTCGGTTTGCGTAAAACCAGGAAGCACGTTGTTCACTGTAATATTGAATGCACCCAATTCATTGGCCATTGTTTTAGACCAATTGGCCATGGCTCCTCGAATCGTGTTAGACACACCTAAGTTCGGAATAGGTGCTTTGACAGAGGTGGAAATAATATTGATAATACGACCATATTTTTCTTGCTTCATGCCCGGCACTAAAAGTTGCGTAAGCGTTTGGCTTGCCAAAATATGCGTGCGAAATGCAATTTCAAATTCTTCAACACCCGCTTCAAAAAGTGGACCCGCCTTTGGACCCCCTGCATTGTTGATCAAGATGTGAATGTTTTGTTTCTTGAGTAGTGGCGTGAGCGTATCAACAATTGAGCACCGATCTGAAAGATCTACTACAGCAATTTGATGATAATCAGGGTTGTGAAGCTTTTTTTGAACATTTGACAGTTTATCTTGCGAGCGCGAAAGCAGCGTCACCTTTGCACCCAGTTGGGCAAGTTCGATAGCCACAGCCTCACCAATGCCACTGGAGGCACCACATACAAGTGCATTTTTACCTGTAAGGTTTAAATCCATAGTATTGTCTATATCAAGATTCTTTCATTGTTGAAAGAATCCCTTTCTACATACCTTTTGTATTATTTAATCATCTTAGAAGCAGCTTGGGTGATGGATCCTGCGCCCATTGTACAAATAACGTCTCCTTTGGATATCTTTTTCTGAATCGCAGCAATACCTTCATCTATCGAAGCAACAAAAAGGGCTTTCGTTTTTTTTCGTTCATGAATGGCTTTTACTAAATTCTCTGATGTAATTCCCTCAATAGGAGTTTCACTGGCTTCATAAATCGGTGTTACATACACACAGTCCGCATAGTCAAAAACTTCAATGTGCTTTTGCCATGTATCTTGCAAACGTGTGTACCTGTGAGGTTGATAAAGAACATGTACCTTTTTTTCTCCTGCTTTTTTCTTAAGCGCAATCAGTGTTGCAAGAATTTCGGTGGGATGGTGTGCATAATCATCATACACTTCTGCACCTTCGTACGTTCCATGAAAATCCATACGTCGATCAATACCATTAAATTTCTTGAGTGATTTAGCAATGGATGTCGGCTCTAATCCTAAACGGAGCCCTACAGCAAACGCACATAAACTATTAAGCACATTGTGTTTTCCCAAAAGAGGAAGTTCCACTGTGGCCAATTTATTTTTGGCATTCCATACATCAAAAATCATTTTTCCTGTATCAGACACAATATTATCGGCACGAATCATTGCCTTCATATGCGTACCTACAGTTAAAACTGGTTTGTTCATATGTTCTAAAAGTTGGTACACTTCTGGATCGTCAATACAAAGAACTGTAAGCCCATCAAAGGGAATGCTAGAGGAAAACTCCAAAAAGGCACTCTTTAAGTGATCGAATGTTCCATAGTGATTCAAATGTTCTTCATCAATATTGGTCACAACTGCGACCTCAGGAAAGAGATGCAAAAACGACCCGTCACTTTCGTCACTTTCAGCCACAAACCAATTGGACTTTCCTACATAGGCATTTGATTTTTTGCTTTTTAATCGACCTCCCAGCACAAATGTAGGATCTAAATTGTTCTCAAGCATCATGTGCGCAATCATGGATGTCGTGGTTGTTTTACCATGTGACCCAGCCACTACCACACTTCGTTTTTTTCGCATGAGCTCTGCCATCATTTCTGCACGTCGTAAAATGGGTATGTTTTTC
>JAGRAZ010000032.1 GCA_020434345.1 Bdellovibrionales bacterium | reverse complement strand
TTTTCGATGATGAAATCACGATTGATATTCGAGGGCAAAAAGTACTCATATTGATATGAAGTACCTCCTTTTTCAGTCCTCTTTTGTCCTGCAGTAAAGTTATCCACTTCCTTTAATATAGAAATTCATATTAAAGAAATCAAGTAAATTCTTTAATATGAATTTCTATATTAAAGATTACGTCAAAATGGCGTATCGATTTTGAGCTCATCACAGAAGGATTTGATTTTGGCTTGCAGGGCACCCTCTTCTTTTTGTAATGATTTCAGTTGGTTGGCAACGTCCTGGATGTCGATGGGTTCTTCTTCCTCAAATGTGTCAACGTATCGGGGAATATTGAGGTTGTAGTCGTTTTCCTGAATTTCAGAAAGCGGAGCTTTGTGGGCGTATTTGTCAACGTCCTCTCGTTTCACATAGGTTTCAAAGATTTTTTGAATGTGTTCATCTTTGAGATAATTTTGATTTTTGCCCTTTTCAAACTCTTTGGATGCATCAATAAAGAATACGTCTTGATCGTGTTTGCGACATTTGTGAAAAACCAAAATACATGCTGGAATGCTGGTTCCAAAAAACAAATTGGCAGGTAGACCAATGACCGCGTCCAAAACGTTTTGCTTTTCAATGATATATTTACGAATCGTGCCTTCCGCACCCGATCGAAACAACACACCATGTGGAACAACTACCGCCATTTGACCGTTGTCTGCCAAGTGATAAAGCATATGCGTAATAAACGCATAGTCAGCGGCAGACTTTGGTGCAAGCCGACCGTATTGTGTAAATCGGTCATCTTGGGCAAGCACTGGGTCTTTTTCGCCTTTCCAAGTTAGTGAAAAAGGTGGATTGGCCACGATGATTTCAAATTTTTCCTTTGGGAATTGATCATCGGTCAACGTATCGCCGTGCTTGATATCAAACCGAGCAAAAGGAACATCGTGCAACATCATGTTCATGCGAGCCAAGTTGAAAGCAGTATGCGTATTATCCTGACCGTAATAGTCCGAAACCTCAACATGGTTTCGAAGTTTAAGAAGCAATGATCCTGATCCACATGTTGGATCATACGCTGAACGAACCTGCTTTTTGCCTACAGTTACAAGTTTGGCCAAAAGTTTAGAGACTTGGGAAGGCGTATAAAACTCACCAGCTTTTTTACCTGCACCTGCAGCAAACTCTCCGATGAGGTACTCATAGGCATCCCCAAGCATATCGGATTGAGACTGGTCCAAGTCAAAATCGATCTCATTAAGTTTGATCAGAATTTCGGATATAATTTCGTTTTTGGCATTCTCAGTCTTGCCTAACTTGGTGGAGGTCAAGTCTACATCCGAAAACAACCCAGTAAAATCCTCTTCACTCTCCGTAGCACGGGAAGTTTGTTCAATGGTATTTAAAATTCTTTTCAGATCTTCTAAAATAAATCTGTTATTTCCCTTTTCACCCTTTGCTCTTGCCACAAGATAGGAAAAAATCTCATCTGGCCGCAAGAAAAACCCCAGATCTTCCACGGAGTATTTCTGCATCATTTCAATATATTTGGGATCTTTATCTAGAATTTGGTCATAGGTTAATTGACTTGAAGCAAGACGTTTATTGGCGAAGTTAATTTGTTTTTCGGAGAGGTATTTGTAGAATATAAATCCCAGAATATAGTTTTTATATTCATCCGCATTGATCTTTCCACGAAGATCATTGGCTATTGCCCAAAGTTGTTTTTCAAGTTGTCTTTTTTGATCGGATGTCATCAGACAAAACTTAAGTGAAGACTGAATAATTTAAAAGTTATTTTTAAAATAGAGGTGGGGCCATGCAAGCGAAGCTTGCTCAGCAAACAGACGAACCCCATGGTTCAATTCTCCCTAGCTGGGTGGTATTCGAAGATGTACGTCTACGCCCTTCGGGCTACGCCGCACTACCATCTTTGGGTAAATTAATGTTCCTAGTTACCAATTTTGTTCATAAAAGCGCAAAGACCATCCTTCGATTGGAAGAAAGATGGTGGAGGTGGGGACGTTCCAATTAAGTATTTAAACTATTGATATTATTAACTTTACCAATTTGAATTTTAAAAGATACCCGAATAATTACCCGCAAATATTACCACCGTAACCGAATATGGGTTCGATTCCCTTTTTATCCTAACTTATTGATATTATTATATATAGAGGCAAAGAGGATACAGCCCACTGTATCCTCTTTACCCACTTCTCTCAAGTATAATGCCCCGCAAAACTAGACATTTATATTGAAAAATGTCTAGTTTTGCCGTACTATTAAGATGTCATGTTTCAAGAAGAGTCAGAACTTAAAAAGCTTGGTGTTTTTACACTATCTCAGGCAGAAGAGCTGGGGATTAGCCACCAGAAGCTATCTACGCTTGTCAAAGAGGGAAAAATCCTACGCATGGATCGGGGGCTCTACCTGCACCATGAAGCAAATATAAAACGAGAAATTGATTTTCAAATTGCTCTTGCCAAATTTGGTCCTACCTCCGCTATTGGAGGACTCTCTGCCCTATTCTATTACAACCTAGCAGAACAAGTTCCCAATCAAACGTGGGTACTGGTTCCACCAACAAAAAAAACCGCTTCAAAAGGTTATCGTCTTATTCGAACAAAAATACGCCTTGACCACGGGATTGTTGAAGGCAAAGGTTACCGCATTGTTTCGATTGAAAGAGCTATTGTCGAAGCTTGTAAGCTAGCCTCTAAAATTGGAGAACGAACAGCCATCAAAGCTGCGCGAACAGCCATTCAAGAAAAAATGACAACCCTACCCAAACTTGCAAAGATGGCCAAAGAACTCGGCCTTGAAAAAAGCCTGAACAAATACTTTGAAGCCATCATAGGAGCTCTACAATGACCACAAAACCCAAAGGAATCTCCATCCGCCAGAAACTTAATGCACTGAGCTCTACGATAGAAATCAAATATGCACACCTTGAAACCACGTTTTTGATTGAACGCCTACTTGCTCGCCTGACAGCGGATAAGCAAATTGGCCAAAACCTTGTCTTCAAAGGTGGGTATGTGGGTCTAGCAGTATATCAATCCAATCGTTATACAGTAGATCTAGACGCTTTATTGGTTTCCTCCCAACTGGAATCCGCCCTAGAGAGAACAAAAGAACTAGCAGAAACAGATTTACATGATGGCGTTTGGTTTCGTTTTGAAGAGCAGATTGATTTACAAACCCAAGGTGAATACGGTGGTGTCCGTCAAGTCTATCGCGCTGGGATTGGTGAAGTGCTCAAAGACATCAAAAAGGCTCAAATTGTACATTTCGACCTAGGCATTGGAGACCCCATCACACCCAAAGCCCACCAATTAACAACACCTTCTCTTCTACCCACCAACCAACAAATTCAATGGTCAGTTTACCCTATTGAAACAATCATTGCAGAAAAGCTCCATGCTGTTGTAGCTCACAGAGATGCCAACTCACGATCCAAAGATATTTATGATCTCGCCATCTTTTTACCAGAAGCTGATCCAGATATGCTCAAACAAGCCATTGAGGCTTGTTTTTCCTTTCGCAAAACTGACCTGCCCAAAAGTCTGAGTGAAGAATTCGAACAACTCAATACTGGACGTCTAAAGGCAGGATGGGCAAGTGCAATGGCATCCATTGCCAACCCACCAACCTTCGACAACATGTTTGCAACTGTAATAGATCAACTCAAAATCTTTGAAATCTGAAACAAACTTTCACCTTCAACATACATTTCACATATCTAGATTTGACTGTGGGCATGTGTCACCAGTTCGCACAAAGTAAACCGGTGGCATGCCTTATTTATAAAACTCAATATAGAACCTAACTTCGCCTTTTGGTTGAATTTTGTGTTTTATTTCTGGTTCTACTACACCACTCTGTTCAGGGGTGAGTGTGTATGTTTTTTGATCATCGAGCGTGGTATATTCTAAAACACCTTCAGTTACACAAATATGGCCCCATGTTCCTTTCTTGGTATCATGATCATGCAGCAGTTTGTCGGGCACAGTATCTTGTGTAAATGTTTCTGATTGAAAGTACTTTGTTACGTTATTTGGTAATTGTTTCATTTCTCTCCCTTTGCCCCTGTTCTACACTTAGTTTTAAACTGGATGCAATCATGGTACTTTTCTTTATATATTGGTCTGCAATCTCATCTGTATGAATGGATTGTGCCGTTTCATGAAAAAGGGCCAACCATCGGTCAAACAATCCCGTATCAAATGTAGGAAGATCCTTATGTTTTTGATGAGGATTGCCTTTAAACCTTCCACTTTGCAACATAAGAGAAGACCAAAAGTCATACATTTTTTCTAAGTGCGGACCCCACGCATCTGTAGTATCGCCAATAACACCATCAAAGACCGGTCCTAGATTTTTATCCGCTCGAACTTTCACATAAAACTGATCTACAAGCATTTTAATGCTTTCTTCTGTGACATGGTCTAGCTTCATTACATTCTTCCCTGCATATAAACACCTGAGACGATACAGAGCACGACCTTGCTGATCTCCAAAACAACATATCCTTTGTGCAACCAGCTTTTTGTAAGAACCTCACCTTGCATGATTAAATCAATTCTTTGATCGAGCTTGGGCAGAAAGTACAACCCATCTACTAATAAAATAACAACCAGCAAAATACTCAATCCGATGACCAAAGGTTGCTTTGTCCATATTGCCCCAAACAAGGCCATAAGTACAAAGCACCACTCTATTTTATGAAAGTAATGAAACGTTACACGACCAACATCAAGAGCTACAGGAAGCATTAGACTCGGAGCTTTGAATTTAATCGGAGTCGCAATAAAAGAAACACCTAGAAGTAAACCAAGATAAACCCAAAATATATTTGCAGTTAGTATTTTCATTGTATTTTTTTTCCTATAACATGTATATATAATACATATTATAAAGGCAAGCAGATATGAAAATAAACAACTTCACAGATTACGCGTTACGCACCCTGATGTTTCTAGCTACAGACAATCAGGAAACAAAACTATATACATCCAAAGAAATTGCAGATTATTACGGAATTTCCTACAACCACATAGGCAAAATCGTCCACAAACTATCTACAAGTGGATATATTGAAAGCATCAAAGGAAAAAATGGCGGAATCCGTCTAAAAAAACATCCTTCTAAAATCAACCTAAAGACTTTATTTCTATCACTTGAAAGCGATCTAAACATTGTAGAATGTTTTAACCCAAAGAACAGTCAATGCAGAATCTCCAAAGGATGTGGCCTAAAACCGATTTTAAAAGAATCTCTGCTAGCTTTTACCAACACCCTAAACCAGTACACCTTACAAGATACGCTTTATTAACAAATCTAGTTCAAATCGAGACTCGTTGGTTAATTCAAGCATTGGAATCATTCTTCCTATTTTATATGCTTTTTGAAATTCATTCTCATACTTAAACCCAATAGTATTGCTTAATTTTTTCGACCGAATAAATCACGGTCCAGTCACATGGCTCGGGACTTTATTAATACGCTATTATGCGCGCATTTTTTCAATCTACATACCATGCACTACTGAAACGTTTTTAAATATGAATATCTAATTTTTCATGCAATATTTTCGAACAGTCTATTATACCCAGTTCATCTTCAAAAAATTCAATGATACAGCCTGGGGGAAGTATTTTTTTTATAATTGTTATATCGAAAGATTTTAGGCCAACATTTGTTGAATAAAATTTTATTTTTTCTAAACTCTTATTTTCTTCAACACCATTAAAATTTTTAAAAAGGGTTTTGAGATTATCTTCATCAAATCCGAATCCAAGAAAAACTATATCTGTAACATCGTGGGCCTGATCTTGACCTTCAACAAGCAAGCTAATAAACTGATCATGAATTTTTGAAGTTTCTCCAACAAATTTAATGTCTTGGATGCTATTTCTTGTACTTAAAATTAATCGTTCATCGCTTAATAAAGAATAATGGCTAGTTATAGGAATCTTTCCATAAACATGAGTAATTTTTAATTCAGGAAAAACATTATACAATTCTTTGAAAGCATTGTTGATTTTTCGCTCAAATAGACAATCGTAATTAAAAGTTATAATTCGTGGCGAATATTCTATAAAAAACCCTTGATTTTTTCTAATTATTTTATCTATAAAAAATTCTTCAATCCAATCTTGCTTGCCACTATTTTCAAAAGATTTTTCATAATAATACATAAAAACAACAATCATCAACCTCGAATAAATCTGATCAAATTCATGACTAGCCTTTTTGGTTGCAAAACTATCGAGGGTTAAAACCCCACTGGCTATAAATCTATCCAAAAAACTGAAAATTTCTTCAACAAATTTTTTTGATACCCAACCTGGGTTCACATTTATATTTTCCCTAGATCCATGGCAAGCCTTCCAATAATCCCATTGATCATCGGTATTCATCAACATTCGATAAAGAAGATAAAGATGCCCATCATTTTCAACATCAGGCTTGATTTCAAAATCTATGCTTTGATCAATCTCCGTTAAATATTCAAAAAAATTTTTTATTTTATCTCGTAATTGTCGAGCAGTCGGATACTCATAAGGAACGTGAGCTCCCGCCCCTAGAATAAACATTGTATTTTTTAAATTTAGGGATATCACGACTGTGCAGAATCCTTAAACTCTTGCGCAGTAATGACTGTGTCATACAAACCGACATTATGATCTTTGTGGCGTGTGATTCCTGTGTATTTTAAGCTTGAGTCTTCATACCTTTTAAATTTATAAACGGCGTCGTTCATCAGTGCGCTGTTAAAGACGCCTAAGGATACGATCAATTGAAATTCTTTGATTTCAAGACCTGTTACTTTTTTGAATAAGCTGGGTTCAAGTTGCGTGATGACATCCCGCAGGCACATTTCTCGATAATCGGTTAAATACATAAAAACAGGGATTCGGGTTGCAAATTTGATGAGCTTGTCCTGAATTTGTTTTCGTAAAGACTTAAACTCTTTTTCTTTTTCGGTCATGACCTTTTTATCTTTGGCACTGAGGTCTTTTTCATTGGCTTTCTTTTTCATTTCTTTGACGGCATTGGATTGATTGATGATGGTTTCAATATCTTGATTTAAGGTTCTAAACCCTTCAATTTTCATCAAGGCATCCATGGCGTCTTTGTTTTTCATTAAACGGTCAAGGGTTTGGTTATCAACATTGACCAAAAGCGCACTTTCCCACCGCTTGGCAAGAAGTGTGGCCGTGGTTCCACTGGCAATTTTTTCTAAAATACCTGCTGCATTGATCTGGATCATTTCCCCGTTTTCGTAGGCAAGTACGGGTAGAAAATCGATAAACTCCTCAACCCTTCTTTCTGGATTGGATTCATTTACACTTAATCGAGAGCTATAATCTGAAATCTGGCGCAATGCTCGATCGGGTGCAAAATCAAAGACGTAACATTCTTTTTTAATGATTTCTTCTTGATTGGGGGATTTACCATCAGGGTTTTTAATCACCCATGGGGTTTGTACCCGAAAAGCCGCTTGAAAATAGGTTTCAGGAGTAGACAAATTACGAAGCATGAAAATCCCTGTCCATGGTTTAACGGATACCCCTGTGGTAAGTTTTCCACAACTTAAGGTTATGGTTTTGGTCTCAAGGGGATTACCCATGGCATTTTGAACAGGTTCCAATGCTCGTACTCCTGAGCCAGCTTCACTGGATGCCGCTACAATCACTTGATAATCATGATAAAATCGGTTTTGCTTTTGAAGAAGCAAGTTTCTCATGGCATAGCAAGAGGCTACCGAGGGCAAAAACCATAATGTATGGGATAATACATTTAAAAGGGTTGTATGGGAAAATGGGAAGTAGGCCTTTTTATTCTTTTGCTTTAAGGCACTGACCGTTTCTTGCGCAAGGCTGCCGCGGATCAAATCCAACCATTTTTGGACTTCGTTCTCATGATCAAAGGTTGCAAACTCGCCCCTACCTTGTGCACTAAAAAACGTATTTAAATCAAATGCGTCAAACTCACCGCCTAAGGCTACTTTTCTAATATAGTCAGGCAATTGGTATGTCATTAAAACCATGCGAGGTAAGGATTCGTAAGGATTCGAATTACCCTTCCAATTCAATTTTGCTTTTTGTTCATCAGAATAGGTCCAGTTATAAATTTGCTCTTCAATGAATTCACCAGTTTCAATCGCTCGGAATGGTGTTCCCGAAAGATACAAATAATGATTGGTGGTAATCGGCAATACGTCCTCATCAAAGGCAATTTGTTGTGATCCATCTTCTTTAAGAATTTCCATTTGCTCTTCATAGCTTCTTTGATCTTCTGGATTTTTTTCAAACAATTCTTTGGCATTTTCTCGCCACGCACCAAAGTGATACTCGTCAAACACGACACAGTCCCAATTGATGGTATGAACCCACTCATTTTTGGGCTTGATCCCACCTACTTTATTTTTACCCAAAAAGTCTTGAAATGAACCAAAGCAAACAAAGGGTTTTTTAGGATCGGCTTCATCAATAGTTAAGCCCCCTCGAGAAATAAACTGCCAACCCTTAAAATCAACATGACTTTGAAGATCATCTTCCCATGCGCTTTGTACAGCAGGTTTAAAGGTTAAAACTAGGATTCTTTTCCAACCCATTTTTTTGGCCAGTTGATATGTGGCAAAAGTTTTGCCAAACCGCATTTTGGCATTCCACAAAAAATGGGGGGTTTTGTCAGGATTTTCTTTTCTATAACTTTTAAAATAGATCATGGTTTTATCGACAGCCTCACATTGCTCTGGGCGCATGCCAAAGGTTTGTGTTCTTTCAAGGTCAACACTACTGCCCCGCTGTAAAGATAAAATCACCCCTTGAACTTGTTTGACAGTACACTGAAACCACTCACCATCGGGATTGTAGATTCCCTTTTTTCGAAGCAATCGATGTACATCGTGGTCCGTAAATGAACTGCCATCGTTTCGCATGGCAGAAGCTTCTAGTACAATTTTATAGGGTAAAGACCCAGGGCGTTTGGTTGGATATTGTTGCCCAACACGTTTTTGAACATCACTTGCTGTAAAACCAATTTTTAGCAGTCCTTTGTATTGAGGATTTAAATCTTCATACGCATAGATTTTTGGATTCGACTGCGTTTTATGGGGGAAAAAAACATTTTTATTCTTCATGTCCATTTTCCATGGGTCGAATCATTGATTCAATAAAATCAATTTCATCTTTTGTGAGGTCATATTTTTTATACAACTTTTCATCCGTCCATTTTTCAGAGAAATCTTGCATTGGGACAAACTTATAAACACTCCTTGGTGCGTTTTGCGTATTTTTTCTTAGAAGAACTAAAAATCTGAAAAATCTCGTCTTAATATAGCTAATAATATTTTTTGTTTGCATACTTGACTTGCTAGGACCAATAAGCAAATATGTCTCAGAACAACAACTTTGGGGCTCTCCAATAAATGGTTCTGCTAAAACCTTGTATGGAAAATTACCTCTTTCACCATAAGCTTTTGCCACAAACACCTTATATAAATTTACAAATTCATGATTTTGTTTAATTACATCTGGATCTATGAACCCATTTTTTGGATATGAGTATATTTTAACATCAGAGTCCTTATTTTTTTTCTCTTTAGGTTTTATTGATGCAATAATTCCGAATGGCTTTCTAGCACTAACTATATTTAAAAAACTATTTTCATTCTTTTTTTTAATCTTTCTATAGATTGATACTGCATTATTAAACCGAATAAAAGAATCTGAATCTTTTTCAACAAGAGGCCTATGCAAGACTGACTTATTACTTTTTTCAATATTGATAACTTCACATTCATTTACACTATCTTTACTCCATAAAAAATAACTAACGCCACCTGAAATATCCACACCAGGAAAGCATTCATTTGAATCAAAGTAGTCAACAATTTTTCTAATTCTTCTATCATTTAGCATTTCATTACGAAAATCATCTAAACCCTTACCACCTGAAAACCACCTAGAAGGGGTAATCATAATCAAATAATTTGGGTTTAATTTCTTAGCTTGCGCTATAAACAAATGATAAATTGGCTTAGCGCTCGTTCCAACACCACCTCCATCATTTAATTGATAAGGCGGATTTCCAATAATTACATCAAATTTCATCTTAAAGATCTCCTCTGGTTTTTCCGTGTGGATAAATTGATAGGCATGTGATTCTAAACTGGTTTCTCTTCCATAAGAAACTTTGTTTGCCCCACAAAATGTACATCGATTTTGAACCCATTCATGCGATATATTTTCATAAATAATATTGCCCCTCTCATTTTTAAACGTTGTGCAAATTGAATATTTCCCATTGGCCTTTTTGGAACAATACACCGAGCGTCTGGTTAAAAGGGATGTTAATTCTGTAATGGCCAAACCAAAAACTTGGTTTTGCAAAATATGATTCAGACGCTCTTGAGGATCTTTGATTTTTTTTTCAAGCCCCACCATCAAACGCTTGGTAATCTCGCGAAGAAATACACCCGATTTGCAGGCGGGATCTAAAAAAGTAGTTTTGGGATTTTGAAAAAGACTTGGGGGCAAAATATCAAGCATTTCATTGGCCAGTTTGGGCGGTGTAAAAACCTCATCACTGCTTAAATTGGCAAGGCAGCTCAAAACATCTGGATTGTATGATGAATTAGCTAGCACCGTACACCTGCAAATAAGAAACCAATGGGTAATCTTTGACAGGGGACGGAATAAAAACCTCGTCGCCCAAATCTGAAAATAACGGAAGCTCTCTCATTTGTGCATGATTTAACAATGCATCAAAGGCAAAATCCCGTCTTTTGATCATGCCCTCATGAACCAAAGACCATTCAGAAAAAACAATAGGTTTTGGATCTTTCCCAACCGTTTTTAAAGTCAATGCATCGCCCCAAATGATGTTTTTTTCTAATATAAACTCAACAGATTTAAATACATCTTGATGGGTCTTGTTTTTAAACTTTTTTTGCAAGGTACTTGTTACAAGCTCAATTAAACGTTTCCTACAAGCCAAAACATTGTCTTGCAAAAGCTCAATGCCATAAATGCTTGAAACCGCAAGGATCAAATAGCGCTCAAAATCGGATTGGTTTGAAGAATACTTCTGATACACAACCTCTAGTTTTCGGCTCAAGATTTCCACTAAAAAATTACCTGTACCACAGGCAGGTTCTAAAAATCTGGAATCAATTCTCTGCGTCTCTGACTTAACCAAATCAAGCATAGCATTAACCTCACGTGGATTGGTATAAACCTCCCCATGATCCGCCACACGCTTTTTGGATACGACTTGATTGGCCAGTTTCTCACTGATTGTCGATATACTCTCAGACTTACCGATATTCATCCTATTTACTTATAAACCAACATTTTCACCTTGCGTCAATACAAATTAGATTAACCAATTGTCAAACACCTCCCAGAAGGTTTATTTTAATAGACAAACCCCACCCCTTTGGGTTTATATGAACCCACTATGCCCATACCCGATTACGAAACCCTGATGTTACCCGTATTGAAAAAAGTCCATGAGCTTGGTGTCATTCATAGGAATGATCTAACCCCAGTTTTATCGGATGAATTTGATCTCACAGCTGAAGAGAGAGCAAAAAGGTATTATAATTCCGGGGACAGGTACCGGAATCGTAATTGATTGTGTCAAAATGAGATGGGGCCATACGCACGGTAGTGCGTCCAATATTGTAACGAACCCCCTGGGGTTCGTTCACCTCCATAAGCACATAACCTAAGTTATGTGCTTATGGAGGTGGGGGGAATCGAACCCCCGTCCGAAATACGATCCACATATGGCACTACACGTTTAGTTTATTTTTTAAGTTTTAAGCCTCTACCCTCCAACAAACAGGATGGTATCAGCCGGTTCTGATCAAACTTCGCTTAAGCAAGCCCAGACCGCTTGCCGTTTGCTATCCTGCTAAGCTGACGTTCGCACTGGGTAGCAGGAGTTCCCAGATTGAACGGGCTGCAGCTTAGGCAGCCATTGCGTAATTGTCGCCAATTACTAAGTTCCACCTTTTTACGAGGCCGGGTGGATCCTCGACGTGCTCCATAGGTTTCTTGTATCCCGTCGAAACCAAATACACCCCCATGTCAAACGCATGGGCGTTTGAATAATTAAGGGTTAGGGATTGGCTATTACAGTAGCGTGCGCCCTTGGAAACATTTTCCTCCCCTTATTGAGGGTGGGACTTTATCACACATTGAGAAACTTAAAAATTTCAAATTTTTTCCTTTACAAATGACGCAAAAATCTGTTTCTTCCACTGTCAGGAATGCGTTACAGCTTCCGAGAAAGTTCTAATTTATTGAACAATATTAATAGGTTAAGGATTTAGCATGCCGACGAAAAAGAAGAAAAAAACAGCAAAAACAACCGCTAAAAAAGCAAAAGCAAAAACGACGAAGAAAAAAAGCGTAAAAACCGCTTCTAAAAAGACTGCCAAGCCTAAAAAAGCGACCACCAAAAAGGCGGCACCCAAGAAAGCTGCGCCCAAAGCGAAAAAGGCTGTAACCAAAAAACAAGTTTCTGCAACCCCTAGCAAACCTGCCACAACAGAAAAAAAGCAGGCTTCTAAACCAGCCCCTGAAAAGGTTACCAAAGCGGCTGCAGTTGCTACAACAGCTGATCAAGACCAGGAAGATGGTGAAAATACCAACACACTTGTGGTTGGAGATGCAGATGGCGAAGACATTACGCCATTTGAAGATGATTTTGATACATCTCGTAAAGAAATCGAAGATGCCTACGCATTAGATGATGAAGAAGATGGTGAATCTGTTGACGATGATTTGTACGGCCAAGATGAAACCGATGCATTTGAGTCACTGGAAGATGATGATTTTGGCGATGATGATGATGAGGACGAATACGAAACCATGACCGCCTTCAAAGAGGAAACGTTTTTGGACGATACCTACGAAGACGAATATGACGATGACGAAGAATAAAACGTTCATTGGCATCACTGGTACCAACGCATCAGGCAAAGGCGAAGTCACTCAATACTTACAAACCTTGGGGTATACCTACCTCTCCCTTTCCGATTTACTTCGAGAAATTGTTCGCGCACAAGGCTTAGAACTTTCAAGAGACAATCTTACAAACATAGGACAGCAAGAACGAAAGAAGTCTGGACCCGGATTTTTGGCAACAACTGCGCTCACTAAAATTCTACCAAACACAAGCTATGTTATTGATTCTATTCGCCATCCTGAAGAGGTTCGCATTTTAAAAAAAGCGCTCCCAGCTTTTGAACTTTGGGCAATAGACGCTGATCCTCACATTCGATTTGAACGGGCAACGGCACGTGGGCGTGATGAAAATGCCCAAACATTGGACGCGTTTTTGTCCCAAGAACAAAAGGAAATGACGGATAACCCCAACGCACAACAACTTCACAACACCATGAAGCTTGCCAAAATTACACTGTCCAACAATGAAAACGTAGAGAAACTACACAAACAAATCCAAAACGCCCTTACGACCTAATAGATATCTTTTTTGTACTGCTTAACCTTCATGAGTGGCAATAATGTACGAACCTCAGAAATACGCTGAAGATCAATTGTGGCTGTAAAAACCCCAAGCTCATCTTTGGTATCAAGTAACACCGTTCCCCATGGGTCGATCACCATAGAATGTCCAAAATACGCCTTGATTCGTGGGTCCTCATGCGCACCCAATCGATTGCTCGCAATGACATAGGCCTGATTTTCAATGGCTCGCGCACGAAGTAAAACTTCCCAATGATCGCGACCTGTTCGCTGAATAAATGCAGAAGGAACCGTAATCACATCCACCGGCCCCTCTTTTGCACAAGCTATGTAGTACTCAGGAAATCTAATATCAAAACAAGTACTTAAAGACACTTTCCAAGAATCTACTTGGCATGTTACAGCACTTTCTCCCGGTACAAATTTCTTGGTTTCTCGATAGGGATCGGGGCTGCCATCGTCCATTTTAAACAGATGCACTTTACGATACTTGGAGATTACCTCGCCCTTTTCATCAATGACATATTGGGTATTATAGAACTTGTCAGGGTGCGTGGAGGTTTCTGTCCAGCTGCCTGCAAAACAAACCAATTGGTGCATTTGACAGGCCTTTTGAACCTGCGTTAGTACAATTTGATCAGCTTGTTTAGAAAGTGTTCGAAACTCATCAAGGCTGGCTGATTGGTGTGTCCATAATTCAGGCAAAAAGACCCACTTTGCTCCTTTTTCTTTGGCCTGCTCCATAAGGGTAAGCACTTGATCTATATTGTTTTGGACAGACTTATCTGTAACAAAGTTTAAAAATGCAACCGTTACTTTGGTGTTCATTAGTTTGCAAAAAAGTCTTGAACACTACCCACAGCATCAAAAGAGATACTAAAGTCATCCCCAAAGCCCAAGGCTTCTCCTGAAATTTGGTTTTTGTCTGTAATTGTTACTTGGTAATTACTTGAACCACTTGATGAGCAAGAAAGATTTGCACCCAACACAACCAGAACCAGAAGCGTAACTCTGTATCGAGGTGAAATCATGCAACCTAAAATCAATGTCAAAAAGGCCAACCCAACATACCATGGCATTGATGCTGAACTGGACAATTCATAGGTAATAAGAAACTTCTGGGCTTCATCATCCAAAAGATAAATATTTAGACCCTCGATTGTAAACGTGGTCGCATCAACTTCCGTGGTTTGTGCAAGAAGTTGGTCATCTTCATCCACACGTCCGTTGTCATTGGAATCTTCATACAATTTTACTAAAGTCACATCGTCAATGCCATTTTTGCCTTCATCGGCAAATGTAATGCCATTGATAAGGAAGCGATCCCCTTTTGCGATCATGCGTAAGGCTGCAACCAATGTTTCACCATTGTCTTGAAGCTTTTCCTTGGATGAAAAATCAAAGACAACTTTTGGCGCTTGTCCTTCCAGTATTGCCGTAAGTTCAAAACCGACGTTTTGTGTTTCGAAATTTGGAATTACAATGTGATACTCACATTCTTGGATGGATGGGGAGCTAGAGTTAGAAAGCTCTATAGTTTCGTTGCCTGTCAAACTTACAGACGCAACATCAGTTTGATCAGTTGCTGGATCCAATTGATCAAATAGAGGGCCTACAAGAAGTGTATTTAGCGAAAAAGCAGATCCACAACGTATCAACAAATCGATATCAAGGTCAGAATCTTCTGCTTGCAAATCAAATGTCACTTTAGATGCATTGCTTGGAACATACATGATGTACTCAAAAGGTGGTATTTGCGGACTGCTTGCACTTAGTGCTGCTGAAACAGTTCCCGATTTTGTTTCACCATTTCGCAAACGTCCATTTTCATTCAAAATAATATCAATATCGTCGACCGCACTTCCAGAAACCGTAACAGTTGATACATCATCATCCAAATCATCCACATTAGGATCAAAGCTTTCAGTCTGGCCGGAATAAATTTCGGTCGGTATAAAGGGAGGATTTACATCCCATTCATTGATCGCAACGACTATGGGTGAAACCTCTACCTCATAGTCTCCATTTGGAAGAAGGCCGCAAGTGTATGCTCCATCGCCATCCAAATCTGCGCCAGAAACCCAAGAGACTGCATCTTCGACAACTGCAGGGTTTCGACAGGTAACATTGGTTGCCAACACACCTTCACCAAACCGATTTTCAATATGGCCTACAACTCGACCATTGGTTTGAATTTCATCTTCGGCATACAGATAGGATAATGAAAATCTGTCATCTAGCTTTAACGGAACGGTTAGAGCTTGCACCTCATCTGCTGGAATAATTGGATACATCAAAGGCATTTTTTCTGGTTCTGTATCTGCCAGATCACCATTAATTTGCGAATGCACCAAATTCAATGCATGCCCAAATTCATGCGCGAGCACATATCGCAATTTATCAGCATCAGTAATCGTTGTTCCATTGATGATAACATAGGCGCATAAGATGTTTCCATTAGACTGATAATGGGAAGGTAAAGCAATTCCCAAAATAGATGAGCCACCTTGTATCGATGAAAAAAATGAACCATCTTCATCAAAGAAAATAACTAAATTTGCCCCAGGAACATCTTGCGATATTTTACATGAATTGTTGGTTGTGATTTGGCTTGAGTCGCTAAAATCAAAATATGTCGATCGGTTTGCTGCCGTTATATCACCTGACGTGTTTCCTAGTTTCACAATATCCAACTCGGTACCTGTCACGTTATTATAATAGTCAATCACAGTATCGATAACTGTATTTGCTGCATCATTATCAACCGTACCACTCACATCTCCAGCATCTACAGCAATTTTTACGTCCTGCGCGCTTGATGTGCTCCATTTATAGGGAGTTCCATTGTCATCGTCATATTCCAGATAGCCAGCATGCATGAGTACAGATACAGAAAATAACAACGTTGTTACTCTGAACATGCTCATAGCTGATTCTTTCGTTGAATAATTTGTTCTAAAAATGGTAGCTCAAGCACATTGCTTTTTTTCACGTTTGATTGTTTGCGGCTTTCAACCAGCGCGTTTACTTCGCTATTTTGAATGTTATCAAACAAACCCTTCACAGGCCTTGTAGGACGTGCTTGAATCAGTCCCTGCCCTGTTACAATTGCTTGTGTGTTTTTACTGATAAGTTCAAATGTTAAAAGTCCCACTGGACTGGCAAAACCTTCTGCGTTGGCATTTTCTAGAAAGAGTAAATAGACGCCACCTTTTTGAAACGTTGGTAGCCCGGGAAATGTTTTAATTGTATGTTTTGAATCAACACGTCCGAATTGTTTGATGGTAACTTGTTGTCCAAGGCCTGCTGTATACCCCTTCACCACTTCAAATGTAGTCTGAACAAAAGGCTTGTCATTGATGACACCTGTTTCTTGCGCAATAACCCTTCCAGCCAAAATACGGTCCGCTTGAGAAACCATCGTCTCAATATTGATGTCTTGATATAAAATAGCCCAACTTGGAGTGCTTGAGAGAAGCAAAGAAAGAAATAATCTTACCATCTCGCCCTCACAGACAATAAGACTTGTCCGCGAACATTCATCGGTATGGTTGATTCGCTTCGCCATACCATCACTTGTGCCGATATGGGTTCAATCCCAATGGCCAGTGTGTCACTTAGGGCATAGTCCATACCAATACCCGCATCTATGTTGGCACCATGAAAACTATTTCCATTGGAAAATAAGTATTCATACCCTGCACCCAATTTTCCATACAGCATGATCTTTCCCATATCTACAGGCGAGAAATACCCGTCCACGCCTCCACCAATTGTTTTAAATCCTTGTCCTTGCGTATACATAACAGGCACTGACAACCAGAACGAGTCACTCATCACACGATCGATCGCCAAACCAAATCTTGCTTGTAGTGTGGATAGAGAAGTGCTCGAAAAATAGTCTTTGATGTTATAAACTGGTGCACCAAAAAGCCGATACACAAAACCCGGTTCTTCTCGAAACGCATTGCCACTCGATGAAGTTCTTTTCTGCTTGGGTTCCTTCTTTTGCTTTTCAATTTTTTTTGGAGCTTCTTTCTTGGGAGGAGCTGATTGTTGTATGGTCGCCATAGGCTGTTTTTGTGAACCTACAGACTTTGGTTGACTGGG
>JAGRAZ010000031.1 GCA_020434345.1 Bdellovibrionales bacterium | reverse complement strand
TGAGTAGGGTTAATATTGCAAATCTTCGTAGAACCGTTGGTGTTGTTTTTCAAGATTTTAAACTTATCCCAACGTTAAATGTATTTGATAACATAGCGATTACTCTAAAAGTGTTAGGCCAATCTAAAAGTGAAATCGCACAAAAAGTGACGCGTGTTTTGTCGATGGTTGGGTTAGAAAGATTTGCAAAAAGTTATCCAATTGAACTTTCCGGAGGTGAACAGCAACGCGTATCGATTGCTCGAGCGCTTGTAAATGATCCCAAAATATTGTTGGCGGATGAACCAACAGGAAATTTGGACCCTGCACTTTCAATTGAAATATTAGAACTTTTTCAAAATATACATATTCGTGGAACAACCATTTTGATGGCGACCCATGAAAAAGCGCTTGTTGAAAGAGTTCGAGGTCGTGAATTGCATATTGAAGGTGGTCAAATACATGAGGTGCGTTCTCGATGAAAGCCCATTTGTATTTGATTTCATCCTCGTTCAAAAGAGTAAAAGAAAACCCAAGACTTCACTTGCTTGCCGTTTTTACAGTTACGATCTGCTTTTTTTTGGTTGGTGCTGGTCTTATGGGTTTTTATCATATCAAAAGGTCTCTCCATCAAATGGAGCACCTACAATGGGTCTACGTTTATCTCAAAAACCCGTTTGAGCAGTCGCAACAAAGTAATTTCATTGATCGGTACTGTGCCAAGGAATGGGTAGATCTTTGTAGGTATGTCACGCAGGAGAAAGCGCAAAAAATATTTCTTTCTCAATACCCTGACATGGCTTCTTCCTTGAGTGCGTTGGGTGAAAATCCGTTTCCAGCTTCCTTTGAAATAAGGTTGAAATCAAAAATTGAAAATCGTATTTTATTTCAACAATGGATTGACCAACTTAAAGCGCTGCCGGTGATCTCACAGGTTGATGATGGTGGAGAATGGTTATCGCAATGGATTGATTTAATTTTGTTTTTAGATTCCATGACGTACGTACTTATGATTTTGGTAGGTGTAATGATTGTGGGACTTGTTTCCAACACCATTAAGCTACTCATGTTTTCAAAAAAGGATGAAATTGGAATTTTGCAATTGGTAGGTGCAACGCCCTCCATGATTCAACTTCCACTTTTGATCAATGCAGCGCTGTACGGGTTGTGCGGATCTTTGTTAGCGCTTTTGTTTTTATATCTCGGTTTTCTGCAATTAAATCGATACATTTCCATTCACTTTTCAGCACTTTTAACGCAGTCGTTTTCTTTTATGTCTCTGTTTGATCAAGTTTTGATGGTAATTATTGCAATGGTGGTTTCTGTTGTGGGTGCGTGGATGAGTTCAAGGCGCTATTTGGTGAACCGGGACATTTCATGAGGTTATTGCCCGTTAGTTTACTGTTGTTGTTTTTTTCGATGAGTGTTTACGGGCAGTCGGTTGATACCAAGAAAAAAGACCTCAAAAGCGTAGAAAAGCAAATTCAAGAACAAAAAAAAGCAATTTCAGAAATTGAGTCAAAAAAGAAGAATGTTCTGGGTGGACTGCAGCAGATTGAAAAGAAAAAAGACCAACTTGAAAATAAAATTAGATCTACACAAGGTGAAGTTGAAGTTCAAGAAGACGAAATATCAAAAACCCAAAGTAAAATTGTACAAACACAAAACAATATCTCTACGCAAAAAGATTTTATGAAAGCGCATTTGCAACATTTGTATATGCATGGATCAATGAATGTATTGCAAACATGGTTTCAAAAAATGGATTACGATGAAAGAAGGCGCCAAAATGTTTGGATTACGCATTGGGTTGAAAAAGAAAGAGTGAAAGTAGGGGAGTATCAATCTATGGTTGATGAGCTCTCAAACCAAAAACAACTGCTTGAAAAGCAGGTCCAAAATAAGCAAAGTTTGTTGCAGGATTTGGAAAGCCAAAAAAATGATTTAGATCAAGAAAAGAAGAAGAAAAATACACTCCTTGCAAGTATTAAAAATCAAAAAAGTCTTTATGAACAAAGTTTAAAGGAGTTAGAAAGTACTTCGTTGGAAATTCAAAAAATGATCAATCGAATGAGTATTTTGCCCTCACGTGATGGTACAGCGTTTGAGGCTGCCAAAGGGCTACTCATTACACCTGTCGACGGTAAGATTGAAAGAGGATACGGTCCTTATGAAGATCAAACATTAAAAGCCAATGTGTACCACAAGGGCATTGATTACAAAGCGTCTTTTGGTCAAGAGGTTCGCAGTGTTTTTGAAGGTTCTATTGTATATACAGGTTGGTTTGAAGGGTATGGCAAGGTTGTCATTGTGGACCATGGCAATCATTATTATTCCCTTTATGCGCACCTCTCATCCATCGATGTAAATCAGAAAGATCGTGTCAGTAAAGGAACAATTGTGGGCAAAGTGGGCGATACGGGGTCGCTCAAGGGTGCGTACTTATACTTTGAGTTGCGAAAGAAGGGCGTCACGATCGATCCCAAACCTTGGTTTTCGTGATAAATCTTTAAGCAAAAAAAATAATCATTGCTAAAATAGGTTGTCAGTGGGAAAATCTTTCATCCATGAAAACAAAATATTTATTCTTATTTGTATTGTTCATTGTCCAGTTATCTGGCGCGACAGAAACACAACCGCATACGATTCAAAAACTTGAAACTTTTTCAAAAGTTTTAGGTTATCTAGAGCAAAATTATATTGATTCGATAAACCCTGAGAAGCTTGTAGAACAAGCAATCAAAGGTATGGTTTCTGAATTAGACCCTCATACAACGTATCTCACCAAGGATGAATACGAACAAATGAGAGTTGATACATCAGGGAAGTTTGGCGGTATTGGAATTGAATTGGGTATGAACGAGAACAAAGAGTTGATTGTGATCAAGCCTATGGAGACAGGTCCAGCGATTCATAAAGGAGTCAAGGAAGGTGATCGAATTTTGGAAGTCAATGGAGAATCAACAAAAGGTTGGTCGATTATCGATGCAGTTCAAAAATTGCGAGGTCCCAATGGTTCAACGGTTAAGTTAAAATTGATTCACGAAACAGAAACTGAAAGTTTTGATGTTGAGTTGCGAAGAACAACGATCTATATCAAAAGCGTCTCTCATAAAGTTCTTTTAAATGAGTATGGATACATTCAGGTAAAATCATTTCAAGAAAACACAGATCGTGATGTCGAAAACGCCTTTTATAAGCTAAAAAAAGATATTGAGCAGAAAAAAAGAACAATGAAGGGGCTTATTTTGGATCTTCGTAACAATCCGGGTGGACTCTTAGACCAAGCTGTGAAGGTGACGGATCTTTTTGTAGACCATGGAATTATTGTATCGACCAAAGGACGATCTGGTACGCAGGTTGATGTAAGCTATGCCAAAAAAGAAGGTACATTGCCTGAACTTCCTATGGTAACACTGATTAATGATGGAACAGCTTCAGCTTCAGAAATTGTGGCGGGTGCACTTCAAGACCATCTTCGTTCAACATTGATTGGTACCCCATCTTTTGGAAAAGGCTCCGTGCAAACGATTATTGATTTAGAGGATGGCTCAGGGTTAAAAATGACAGTTGCGCGGTACTATACACCAAGTGATCGACCGATACAGAATATGGGAAATCAACCAGATTTATACGTATCTTACTTTAACTATCGCCCTGAGGACGAGTATTTTAGGCGTGAAAGTGATTTAGAAGGTAGCATCGATACTGTTGAGATCGACAACAAATCTCATAAGAGAAAGGGTACGGGAACAGAAAAAATTCTGGACCCGCAACTCAAAGCATCTTTGGAATATCTCAAAACCGTGGATCGAATGGGATCTTCCAAAAAGAGCACAAATGAAAAAAAATAAAAAAACGTTTGTTTTTAATGATTTTTTTTCTACAATGAGGGTTGGGTAGGGTTCAATATGACAGAAGATCAAATCAAGCAATCAGAAGAACGACGTCGACATCACCGTTTTGATTCCGACGTTCATATCATGACCAATGACAAAGGTTCGCTCTTGTTTGCCTTTATACGTGATTTATCCCACGGTGGAGCATTCATTGAGTCTAAGAAGCTTGTTGCTGTTGGCGAGCCTTTTATGTTTACGCTCAGCACAGGTAAGCATCAGGCAACAATAACGTCTCGTGTAATACGGCACAAATACTGCTCACGCAATCTTCGTCCCATCGGCTTTGCTGTTGAATTTGATGAACCCAAGGGTGAATCTAAGTTTGTCCGCGATGACCTACTTCTGTATGCGATGACCAAGAAGTATCTAGAAGTGTGGGATCAGCCCATCGCCCAAAACAACTCGTAAACTTCCAAGAATGGAACATCTCTTTGTTGCTTCCGTCATTCGACCTCCTCAGCGTAGCTAGAGTACGCCTCCGGGGTCTCACTCCGTCACGCCTCGACCTGTTCTCATTCTTGTAAGTTTAGTGGTATTGCTGATTTTTGCACTATATCACCATATATAGCCATATAAATTTCTTTATCACTCTTCTCAGGATTCAATAGGGGGAATTTTTATTATCATTTCGCTTATTTGTATTGCGTGCGACATGTATTCCTCATACAATGGTGGGATAGTTGTAGAAAAGTAGGACAAACATGCCCAAAAAATCCGACACAAAAATTATACGTATTGATGACCACGTCACAACACTCACACTTCCCAAAAGTGAATGTGTTGTCGAAACAACAGGTCTACCATCCAAGACCTATACCATTAGTCGGGATACCATTCGAATCGGTACTGCAAGTAACAATGATATTGTGATTGAAGATGAAACTGTTTCAAGAAATCACGCAGAAATTATCAAAGATAAACAAGGCTACCTTATTCGTGATTTGGGTTCGACCAACGGCACATTTGTCGGCAACGTTCAAATCAAAGAAGTCTATATCAGTGCCAAATCAACCATTCGGGTTGGACAAAGTAAAATTCGATTTCATGCACAAGACGAACATTTAGATATTTATCCATCGAGCAAATCCAAATTTGGAAGTCTTATTGGTCAATCCATGGAGATGCGAAAAATATTTGGTATTTTAGAAAAAGTTGCACCCACCAATGTTACAGTTGTCATCGGCGGAGAAACCGGAACAGGTAAAGAACTTGTTGCGCGCGCCATTCATGAAAACTCCAAAAGAAACAAAAACAACATCGTGATTTTTGATTGTGGAGCGGTTGCTGAAAATCTTATTGAAAGTGAACTTTTTGGTCATGAAAAAGGTGCATTTACAGGCGCCACCAATGCAAGGCAAGGTGCATTTGAGCTTGCAGACAACGGGACCATTTTTTTAGATGAAATTGGTGAGCTCTCTCTTGATTTACAGCCCAAACTACTGCGCGTTTTAGAAACAGGTGAAATCAAAAGAGTAGGTGCAGACCGGCCTAAGAAAGTGAACGTGCGAGTTGTTTGTGCAACCCACCGTAATTTGAAAGACATGGTGGCCAAAGGTCTTTTTCGTGAAGACTTGTACTTTCGTTTAACCGTTGTGCATGTTTATCTTCCACCCCTTCGTAAAAGAAAAGAAGATGTTTCAATGCTTGTTGAACACTTTTTTGAATCAGCAAAGCAAACCGTAGGAGGTTCTTCTAAAATTCAAGGGATCAGTCCAGATGTCATGGAAGTGTTAGAAAATCATCATTGGCCGGGAAACATTCGTGAACTCAAAAATGCAATTGATCGCGCATACAGTTTTTGTGATTCGGATATGATTGAAATTTCTCACTTGCCAGAATACTTACAAGGCATTCCTATGCCTTCTTCTATCGATAATGGGGAAGACACAAGTCCTTTATCTTCTGCGCCAGACGTATCTATGCCGTTTAAAGATGCCAAAGAAAAGTGGATAGAAAATTTTGAAAAGGATTACCTGATCAAACTTTTGAAAAAAAATGATTTAAACATTTCTCAAGCGGCCAAAGAGGCAGGCATTGATCGTAAATCAGTGCAAAGACTGCTAAAAAAGTACAATCTAAATGTTAAAGACATTGATTAATCAATTGTAACAACCATAATGATATACAAAAGTTACACTGGCCAAAGGTTGTATTTTGTAGGTCTATAGCATTTGTAGTTTGTATGCTATAATCAGCAGTAGAGAGTGTAGGAGGATGAAAATGGCGTTTATAAAAAGTCAAAACCGAGGATTCACAATCATTGACCTGATGATTTCAGTGAGTGTCGTTGGTTTTATGGCTGTTATTGCGATTCCTAGCTTTCAAGAGTATGTCATGACTTCAAAAATTGCAGAGAGCTATCAAATTATTACGGCGCTTCAAAATGCAGAAAAATCCTACTTTATTGAAAACAATGAATTTCGTTGGATGGGAACACAACCCTTTTTATTAGATGATGATATGAATGAAGTAACTTACAGCCTTGCGAATAATGAATTGGGTAATCCATTGGCTGAAGGTTCATATTATCGCTTTGGTTATGTGGTGGTCTCAGGTGAAACAGATTCCGACGGAAATCAAATCGTTGATATGGCGGGTGATGGATCTACAAGAAATTGGAAGTGGGGACAGAATTCTTTAATTGTTCCTTGGCTTGCGGAAGGAGGCTCAAGGGCGTGCAGGGCTTTTAGCATAAACTCTCTTGTGAATGCAGAGGGTAATCCAAACTACCACTGGGCGGCAATTATGGCTAGCTCTAACTTGTATGATGTTGGTGAAAAACACGAAGGATGCACAACCTCTCTTATGCTTTTGACATACCAAAACGGTGGATTTAGCAGTTCCCCAATCATTGTAGATCGGGAAAGTTTTCAACCCATCCCAGTGGCTGTAACACCACCAAAAGATACAACCTCATCGACTGGAAGTTCTAGTGATTCAAGTTCTTCATCCAGTAGTTCAAGTTCCTCAGATTCTGGATCATCTGGAAGTACAAAAGATGCAACAACGGGAGACGCTAGTTCATCTGGAAGTACGAAAGATGCAACAACGGGAGACGCTAGTTCATCCGGAAGCACAAAAGATGCAACAACGGGTTCAAGTACGAAGTAGCGTTAAAATATTATATTTAGAGTGTAAGCGTAACTTTTTTAATCAATCTCTAAAATTTCTAAAGTCAAATTGAGATTCATTCTGAAATAAGTATTTTGTCACGCTTTTTTGTTGCTGATTGTTTGCTGTGGCAACGATGATGTAAGTTCCTGATGGTGCATAATGGTGCACAAGTCTTTTTTCTATAAACTTTTCAAAAGCCCACTTGTTACCATCAGAAAAATAATCAATAGAACCCTCGATCAGTTGTCCGTCGATGTCATAAATTTGTATGGTTGTATGTAATGCTGGGTCTATGAGGTGTTTTGCCACCATGGGGCTGTACTTTCTTTGTAATGTGTCGATAGTGGTTTTATGCATTTCACGATACCCAAGGCTATGCGGGTGGCTTTGGTGCATGGGATAGGTTTTGTCACAAAGCGAGCCAATGGGGCACAAGCTTTTGAAACGCACATCCTTTTTTCGTTTGATTGAGAGTAAATCCTCTTTGGTTACATAGGTAATTTCGAGTTTGGGTTCTGAATCACTCCAAGGGAAAAATGGGTAGTCAAAGTCGTATAGGATGCGTACATATTCATGATGATCTGAATAAACGGTGTATGCGGCTACCATCGTCCAAAATTCTTCGATGCTTGGTGTGTCGTATTCTGGAAAGCCTTGGCGTTCACAATCCAGTTCACAAACTTGTTCAAAACCAAATTCTTTCACATTGTACATTTTATGTTTATCACCACGAATGATTCCCTCATCCATCAGCGAGAAAAATCGATCTACAATTTTAGCTTCACCTTCATCAAGACATGCTTGAATACATTCATTTTGTGAGGTTAATGTGAGGGGATCTGCGGACAGAAGCAAGTCTTTTTGCCCAGCCCAGTGAATGTATTGTGTAAAAGGTTTGGTTCTTCGATATGTATCTAAAGCCCAAGCATCACTTAAGCTTTCAGCGGCGCCCCAAAAGGCGGCATTGGCTGCATAATCGATTCCAATGCTTGTAAGTAGTGCTGCAAAGCCTGAAACACCAGCCGCACCTGCAACATAGCCTCCAGCATAAAATCCTACAATTGAAGTGAAAGCATTCATGGCATAGATACTTGCAGTTGAAAAATCATCTTCAAAAATCATCTCCGCCAAGTATGTGGGCCGATAGGGAACTTTGGGAATTTGGGTTTGGGTTAGATCATGCAAAAGCCACCAGTACGTGCCGGGTGTAAGGTCGCATTGTTCATGTGTATGATCAGGTTCAAATGTTTCAGCATCAAGTACTTTGTCGCAAACACCATAAGAAAAATAATTTTTCATCTCTGGGTGTTCAATGATGCGAACATATCGTTCACGACCGGGTGTTCCTCTGTATACATGGGCAGAGCAAATACTTGGTATGAACACCAATACGAATATGGCAACCAGAAAATATTTAGTTTTGTAAAAAAGCATGAAAATCTATGACTCCACTTGGTATGCTTTTTAGATAGTCATACAATGCATCTCTAAATTCAGGGAAAGGATCTAGAAAATAGGCTTGGATTTCATGTGGGTCGTTTTCTATCATGTCGTTAAGAGACTCTGGTGTTAAGTTGGGCAGCGCCTCTTCGATCTCTTTGACAATTGTATAATCTACATAAATCAAAATGCCCAAGCCAATCACGGAACCCCATCTCAGCACTTTTAAAACTTGTCTTTTTCGCAAGAGGTTCGAGATTTGTTTGCCAAATTTAACCAGTTTTAATTCAAGCATTTCATCTGTTGATGAAAATAAAAACTTTTCACCATATTTGACAAAATCATCCATGTAAGAAGTAAAAGATGAGGCTGGATATTTTGCAATGTCCATCATCAGTATGCGAAAGTTTTTTGGTGATAGTGTTTTGGTTTGGAGTACACCTTGAGATTTCCACTGAAGTGTAAGGTTGTTATTTACTTGATCAAAAACAATGGATTGAAATCGACTGGTAAAGGAATTGAGAGCTTTGGTTCCAGTTTTGATAGAAGGATTTGTGGTTGTGAAATATTTTTTGAGGCCTTCTTCGTGCGCTAAAATAAGGTGGTCTTGGGCCGTAAAAAATTTCAATATCGGTTGATCTACTTGAAAGGCAAAAACCTCAGCCATCAAAATTCCAAAAAGGCCTGCCATACTCCAATGAAGTTGCTTTCGGTATTCAAGTAAGTCTTCAATATTGTTTGCTTGAGGCGCGACTGGAAATTCGGCTTCGATTGTTAACGGACGCGTTCGATCAAGGTGCTCGATGAGTGGATCTTGTTTGTTTTCAGACCTCGAATTGATACTTTGAAATGTCCGTAAAATAAAAGTGTTTTTTTCTTCGGGCGTAATTGTGTCTTGTTGAAGAGATGTTGTGTGACTTGCATATGTTTGCGAAGACACAAGACATAGTATCAAAGAAAATGTGAAGAATCCCCTTATCGTCATACAGCCCCAACCTTAGAATTGCTATATGCATAAATTTCCGCGCTGAGTCAAGAAGGAAGTTGTATCTTGGGGTACTTTTTTATATCAGTGCTTGGGACGTCTAGAGGTAGATGTAAATTACGGAAGGTTTAATAATTGCTCGTTAATTTCTAATCGAATATCTTCTAAGGTGTCATCACATCTCTTTTCCTGAAAAAGGGTAGCGGCCGCTTTTCTAACTTCAGCATTGATTTCCCTTTTTGTGTCAAAATCTTTTAAAAGAAGGAGGTAAACACATTCCATATCGGTTCCGCGAGGGTTTGGATTTATCTGAGCCATACTAGTTGAAGTTATACTTATGATCAATCCAAATAAAATTCCATATTTTTTCATATAACGTACCTTTCTTTATTCTGCGGTCTGGAAGTGGAGGTTGAACTCAATCACATTGTCGCGCTCTGTGTGAAACGTTGTCCAGTTGTTTCTCGCACATTTGCTTGTGTCAATCTCAATCATGTTGATTGGATCATCATCTTCAACAGGGCCAAAGCCGTCATCACGAGAACGCACGCGGTATTTATCAGTCAACCCACCTTGGCAGACTTTTTTCATCTCACCATCGAGGCTCACGGTCATTGGTTCATCCGTGATCATGTTGGCAAAGTCAGAAATTGATCCTGAAACATTGAGTTGAATGTAATCTCCAACATGGTTAAACACTTTCTTCACATCGGGACCGCCGGGAGGAAAACGATAGTAAGGACCTGTAGGATTGCCACCGACCATTTTTTGAAGTTCCAATCGAACACCGTCGAATTGACACCTGTTATGATCATTATCATTACCGTGGCCAGGTAATCGATCTTGATCTGCATCATTGGAGTTGGCGAGTTCAAGTTTGCCTTCTTTAAAACGAAAATGCGTTACGTTGTCTCCACTCACACAAGCATAAAGTCTTGCTTTGTAGGTTACTTCAACGCCTACAAGGTCTCTTACGGTTAATGACTTTACTTCTGTCAAACCAGATGATTCGTTCACGCTGTTAAATGCTTCCACAGCAAAGAAGTATTCCGTTGAGGGTTGAAGGGATCCGTTGGTTATGCGAATGATGTTGGCTTCTCCAACATCCAGAGGGTTGTCATGGCCCGTGGCAATGGCTTCCGGAATGCCCTCTAGGGCTTCAGTAAGGCCATGGTAAAGCATATAGTGGTGAACAGTATCATTAGGTGTATAGGAAATAGATGCGCCAAGGTCAGCTTCGGCAACCTTAAAGTTTTGTGGCACACCAAACGTGTAGGTAAAACCACCGTCTTCAATGTAGTTTGGGTCAATGGTTTTTTTATCTGCTGCTTTCGGTCCACAACCAAACAGAGTGATCATGCTCACTGCCAGAAGGCCTGCTAGTATGTTGTTGTTGTATTTTTTCATCATTTCTTTCACCTTTAATTATTCACCACAGTTAACGAATCTGTATATATTATGTTAATAGTTACCCCTGTCTGAGGTTCCGCGATCTTCGTTTCAAGGGTTGTTTGTGATGCTTTTTGTTTAATGTCTTCAGCCATAGCTCTATCAGCTGAACCCTCTGGAAGTGAACCTAGGGGAACTCGATCTTCAGCAGGTGGAAGGTTAACACTTGGAGGTATCGCATCTTTTCTAACAACGAGATCGGCTTTAATTTCAGCGTCTGGAGAAAATCCGAGCAAAAGTTTAGCTCTGTTTTTTACAGGCGCAGCACTCGTTTGAGCATTCGTTGGTATGTTATTGAAGTTTTGAATCAAAGTGCCATCTGTATTGATGTTAAATAACGCAGAAGTAGCGTACGAATCTGGGCTATATCGTCGAAACGTAAATTTGTTTTCAGAGTCGGCCTGTACCCCTGCAGGTATAGCACTGTCATCCATTTGTAGGAGATAATCAATGTAGTAACCTACAAATTCTCCATTGGTAAAGGTTTGGTATCCAGAACTTCCAAGTGCTGTTGTTGGTATTGGATTGACAAAATATTGGTCTGAATCTTTCAGTTGAATTCCAACCCAGATTCCACCAGTCGTGGTATTTGAACAATGTAGACGAAATTCAGTTTCAGTTTTCTTCTTTTTAAACCAATCTTTAGCTTCTTGATTTGCAGTAACACCAGTATTGGGGTTATCTTTTACATGAAGATAAGATTTATTCATTTGAACACTGACTCTAGCCTGAGTAAATTGTTGGTTTTGAGCTTGACTTTGATCACTGTCGTTGATGACTTCAACAGCTTTCTGGACTGATTCTTGGAACTGGGCATCGATAAAATCTCTTTTCCCAGAAACACAGGTCAAAACTTTTTTCCCTGCAAGGCTTACTTCAGCCCCTAGTCCGTTTGCATGATATAAATTAGCGCCATTGATTGAGCTTTTATTGCGAACCATTGCCAAATACTTGTCCTGATCTGTAATTTGCAGCTCTCTTATTATTGTCATCCAACTCTCATCGCCATTTCTGATATTATAAATTTCTTGAGCGCTAGTTGAAAAACCCATAAAATCATCTTCGAGTGTGTGGGTTCCACTAGGACTATCTTTTAAAACACGCAAAAACCCAATTCCATCTTTATCAGGGTCATCTTTAATAAGTTGATGTAACCAACCCCATTTTTTCATACCCTTCTTTTTCAGTAGTCCAGATTGACCCAAAAGACCGTAAGTTACGGCACCTGCGGCTGCTATGCCACCAATTGCAGTTAACCATCTGCCCATAGCACCCCCATTTTTATAGTCACCGTTGAGGCCATCAATCACAAGATCAGCATCGTCTTCACAATAAGGGTCATCAATACATTCTGGATCTTCTTCTTCATCGCACACACCGTCATCATCCATGTCATTGCCAAAACAAAGATCCAAAAATACATCGTCAGGATTTAAATCTTCTACATCTGTTAATTGTGTAGAGCCTCCATTGCCTGATTTAAGTTGAGGCCCACATGCTTGAACAAAAAAGATCAAAGCAAATAGAATGGCAGATAGTGTAAAGTGCGATATGTTTCTCTCAGTTTTCATCTTACTGGGTAGTATTCCAAGAAGCATGCCAATCGAAATATTACTTAACCACATGAAATTATTGATAAATTATTCAAACCTACAGGCGATGTATCGCTGAAATATCGCCCAACCAAGGCCATCCAAACCCCACATATGGCAAAAGTACCAGGCTCTTTTGTGCCTGGTACTTTTGCCATATGTCGCCATACGTACCAGGTACTTGTGGTGAAAATGTATGGGCATGATATAGAGGATCATCATGGCGGTACGAAAAGTTATTAGAATGGGGCACCCCACGCTTCGAAAAGTGGCTGGAAAACTTACCAAGCAAGAAATTCAATCGGAAGAAACCAAAGCCTTATTGCAAGACATGTTTGATACCATGCTAGAACAAGGGGGGATTGGTATTGCAGCACCCCAGATCAATGTTTCTAAATCTGTGGCCATCATTCAAATCAACCCAGACAATGATCGGTATGATGTTGAAGAAGAAGTGCCCATGCTCGTCTTTTTTAATCCAGAAATCGAAATTTTGGATAAAACCAAACAAGGTTTTTGGGAAGGGTGTTTGTCGGTTCCAGGGCTTCGCGGTTATGTTGAACGACCTCAAAAGGTCAAAGTGACCTACCTTGACATTGAGGGACAAAAGCAAGAGTTGATTGCGGAAGATTTTTTGGCAACCGTTGTGCAACATGAACTCGATCATCTTTTTGGTAAGCTTTATATAGATCGAGTAACAGACAGAGAAAAACTCATGTTTGAAGATGAATACCTAACATTTCATCAGGATGAAGACGAACCTGAAATTGATTAGTATTAACAGTTTCTAAGAATCTTCTTTGTATGAAAACTCTATGAGTGGTGATTCATTAAAACCATTTGCGCTTGCAGAATCCACGGCAAGAAATTGAACAACATAATAACATTCCCTTGTAAACCAAAGATCGCTACCAGAGAGGGTTCCAGTTAATGGTGACATTGCTACTGAATAGACAAAGTCATATTTACCCGTTGGAGCGGCAGGCGCGCCAAAGTCTTCTACAGTGATTGAGGTTCCACCGTCACCAAAACCGCCAAAACAACTTGCATCACCGCCATCATCAAGGTTAAGAACAGTATCATTCGTTCCAATGCCCGTTAGTAGAACCCCAGAACTATCGTACAGCAGAGTAACGTTACTGATGCCTTGGCCGATAAACATGTTATTTTCATTAAAATAGGTTTTCTCACCCGTCATAATTGTTTTTGTTGTGACATAGGCTTCTGCTTTACGGGCTTTGATTTTGTATTTTTGCAGCGCGGGCAATGCTGTTACAGAGATGATTCCTACAATGAGAATAGCAATCATAAGCTCAATCAATGAAAAAGCATTTTTCCCAGATAAGTACATTTTCATCTTCTATTATACCCCCTCAGAACCCTTTGATCAGCAGGATTGTAACAAGTTTTACAAATGAGTAAACATTCGTTGCCTTTAAAGCTTACTTGTTTTTTCCAATCATATCATTCATATAGATTGACCCTCGGGTCAAGTTCAGATAGGTTTTGCCCCCTATGAGTCAAGACCAAATGTTTTGGGCAGATCAAGTTGCGCAAGATCTGATTGCTTCCAAACAAGAATTTGTCGTTTCAACAGGCATCACACCCAGTGGACATATTCATATTGGCAATATGCGCGAAGTCGTTACAGCAGATGCAGTGGTTCGTGCACTCAAAGAACGTGGTAAGAAAGTTACATTCTATTATATCGCCGACACGTTTGATCCCCTTCGAAAAGTCTACCCCTTTTTATCAGAAAAAAAATACACTCCCTTTGTAGGTATGCCCCTTTCAGAGATCCCGTCCCCGGATGACTCTGAACCTAGCTATGCAGATTTCTTTTTAAAACCTTTTTTGCGTTCCTTGGGTGAGCTTGATATTCAAGTTGAAGTACTTCGTGCCGACCAAATGTACAAAGAAGGACGATATGTTGAAAACATCATCAAGGCTCTTTCCAAAACAAAAGAAATTCGAAGCATTTTAAAAGAACTTACTGGGAAAGAAACAGAAGCAGACTGGTCCCCTTTTGTGCCCATCTGTAACAAAACCAAAAAAATGACCGGCAATAAAGTTCTAGGCTTTGATCAAAACAAAAAAACCGTTCAATACGTCAACGATGAAGGGTATGAGTCTGAAGTGCCTATGGCAGGTGGTGGCAAGCTCACATGGCGTTTGGATTGGCCCGCAAGATGGCAAATTTTGAATGTCACCTTTGAACCATTTGGTAAAGATCATGCGTCCCGTGGTGGATCTTATGATACGGCAAAACGTTTTGTAAAAGAGATTTTTGATTTTGATATTCCCCATCCAGCTGAATACGAATGGATCAGTTTGATTGGGGGAGGAGACATGTCATCGAGTAAAGGCAATGTCATTTCGATTGCACAAATGGTTGAAGTCATGCCTGCCGAAGTGCTTAAGTATTCTGTTATTCGTGTTAAACCAACAAAGCGAATTACGTTTGATCCCGGACTTCCCATGCTTACACTGATTGATGAGTTTGATGATCCTACGGTTAAAACACGTAACCAAAGAGCTGTTGAGCTTTCTTCAATTTCTAAAAACCCACCATTAGGTATTCCATTTAAGCATATTGTAAGTTTATACCAAACCACGCAAGGTAACCTTGATGAAATGGAAAAGATTTTGGTGCGCGCAGGGTATGAAAAGCCTAGCCGGGAAGTGTTACGGAATCGTATTGCCTATGCACAAAAATGGTTAGAAGCTTTTGCGCCAGAAGAAATGAAGTTTGAAATTCAACAAACACTTCCAACCATGGTTTCTGAGCTCTCACCAACACAGAAAAAAGGATTGGGAGAATTGTCGAACAAACTTCAAGAGAACATGGATGCTTCGCAAGTTCATGAAGTGTTGTATGATGTAAAAAACACACAAGGTCTTGCACCGCAAGAGATCTTTGAAGCAGTATATGTTTCTATTTTAGGGAAAAAGAAAGGTCCAAGAGCAGGCTTCTTTCTTGCTAGTTTGGATCACGATTTTGTTGTTTCACGATTTAAAGAAGCGTCTCAAGCATCATAGAACATGTTATTTGAACCGTACATTGGTATTCGTTATCTCCTTTCAAAAAAGAATCAAAAATTACTATCTTTAATTACATGGATTTCCATTCTGGGTGTTGTCGTAGGTGTGATGGCACTTTGTGTGGTGATCTCAGGTTTTTCAGGTTTTCAGGAAAGCTTTCGTGAAAAAATTCTGGGAAACAATGCGCCGCTTATTTTGTTTCGATTTTCAGATGATATTGAAGACTATCAAGCGTTGGTTGAAACAATTGAATCGGTTGAAGGTGTAAAAGCAGCGGCTCCCTTTGTGTATTCAGAGGTGCTTGCGCAATCTGAAACAGGGCGAAGTGCTGGCATTGTTGTGTATGGTGTTGATCCAAAAAAAATTATTAAGGTTACAGATTTAGAAAAAGATATGATTGATGGTCATGTTCTTGATTTAGAATCGACAAATGAACAGCCTTTGCAATATCCTAAAATGATTTTGGGAAAAGATCTCGCAGACAGCGAACTCATCGCTTTTCGAGGTATGTTCGTTGATTTGGTTTCTCCCAAAGGTGATGTGACACCTTTTGGATTGGGTCCTCGTGTAAAGCGATTTGAAGTCGGCGGCTTATTTCAAAGTGGAATGTATGAATACGATTCTAAAAGCGCCTATATCAACCTTACCGAAGCACAAAAGTTTTTTGGTAAACTTGGTAAAGTAAAAGGTGTTCAAATCAGTGTGGACGATGCTGATGATGCTTATGATGTTGCAAAAAGCATTCAAGCAAAAGTTGGAAGTGATTACTATGTTCGTCATTGGATGGAACTCAATCAAGATTTATTTGCAGCATTTCAAACTGAGAAAAAACTTTCGTTTATTGTGCTAGCTATGATCATATTGGTGGCATCATTTAATATTATTGGCACGCTTACGCTTTTGGTTATGACCAAGTCCAAGGAAATTGCAATTCTAAAAGCGATGGGTGCAACCAAGTGGTCAATACAAAAGATTTTTATGATCAGTGGAACAGTAATTGGGTTGATTGGAACTTTTTTTGGAATTTTATCAGGTCTCATTGTTTGTTATCTTTTAAAATATCATTTTCAGTTTAAACTCAATGCGGGTGTTTATCAGATGGATCATCTTCCAATTATTATTGATCCCATTGAAGTCCTCTTGATTGGTTGTTGTGCGCTTTTGATTTGTTTTGTGGCGACAATTTATCCTGCATATCGTGCTGCATCTATCGAACCTTCTGAGGGTTTACGATATGAATAGTTTGATTTCTATACAAAACATTTCTAAAACGTACCGAAAGGGACCTGATCAAATTGATGTCATTGAAAACATAAGCTTTAATATTCAACATAAGGAATCCATTGCCATTATGGGAGAAAGTGGTGCAGGAAAATCGACACTTTTACAAATCATGGGCGGATTACTTGCTCCTTCCGAAGGAAAGGTGTTTGTTGAAAACACGTCTATATATGATGTTACAGATAAAGCGCGCGCGCATATACGAAATCAGCACATTGGTTTTGTTTTTCAATTTCATTATCTACTTCCAGAATTTAGCGCGCTAGAAAACGTATGCATGCCCTCAGTCATTGCAAAGCACCAAAAAAACCAAGAAAAAGCAAAGGACCTGTTAGAAAAAGTGGGGCTTTCTCATCGAATGAAACACAAGCCATCTGAGTTATCAGGAGGTGAACAGCAAAGAGTGGCCATTGCAAGAGCGCTCATGATGGAGCCTCGCTTGCTATTGGCCGATGAACCTACAGGAAACCTAGATCAGAAAACCTCTGACAAGGTTGCAGAGGTACTTCTTTCACTGATGAAGGACCAGGGCGCCCTTGTGCTGGTAACCCACAGTCTCTCTTTGGCGCAAAAAGCCAACAAAGTTTATCGACTGACCAAGGGTGAGCTGGTATTGGAGAAGTCCTAAAAAATGTCTTTGTTACGAATACATAAAGTGTTTCCTGCGATAAGCTTTGTTTTCATCGCTTTTTTATCATTTGTAGCGCTTGCTTCCGATGAAATCTCACAAATTGTGATTGAGGGTAACCAACAAATTGAATCAAGTGCGATTGAGAATGTATTAAAAAATAAAAAAGGCTTTTTGTTGTCAAAAACACAGATTGCAAACGATATTCAAGAGC
>JAGRAZ010000030.1 GCA_020434345.1 Bdellovibrionales bacterium | reverse complement strand
CTTATGAGTGGCTCCTCACAGCGGACCTTGATCAAATGATTGGGGGGTTATACGCCTAGCTTTCTAAAATTGCAAGCCTGGTCTTTATTTTATAGTATGCAATAATTATACTTTAATATCAATAGGTTAGAATCTTGTTTTCACCATATACTCTTCGAGTTCAAGCACCTGATCTCGAAGTTTGGCGGCTTTTTCAAACTCTAAATCACTGGCAGCATCAACCATTTGTTTCTTAAGTTTTTTGATTTTTTTCGAAATTTCTTCCGGCGTTCCGTAATCTTCTAAATCTTCTGCAACTTTGGCAAGATCAACATAGTCAGAATTGTAAATGGATGCGACCGAAGAATGAATCGCTGTTTTTACACTTTCAGGTGTAATATTATGCTCTGAATTATATTCCTTTTGTTTATCCCGGCGACGATTCGTTTCACCAATGGCTTCATTCATAGACCGTGTCATTTTATCCGCGTAACAAATCACCTTACCATGGACGTTTCGTGCTGCACGACCAAATGTTTGAATCAAAGAACGATAGGATCGCAAAAAGCCTTCCTTGTCTGCATCAAGAATTGCAACCAAAGACACTTCAGGTAGATCCAGTCCCTCTCGCAAAAGGTTAATACCTACAAGTACATCAAACTTGCCCAAACGAAGGTCACGTAAAATTTCAACACGCTCTAATGTCTGAACATCAGAATGCAGATACTGCACTTTGATACCCAACTCTGCATAATAATCGGTTAGCTCCTCTGCCATTTTTTTTGTAAGTGTTGTAACAAGCACACGACTTTTGTCTTCAATTCGTTTTTTGATTTCATCGAGTAAATCTTCTACTTGATGTGCCACAGGCCTGACTTCAATCACAGGGTCAATTAGACCCGTTGGACGAATAATTTGTTCTACAACTTCACCACTGACTTTGGAAAGTTCATAATCACCGGGTGTTGCAGAAACATACACAACTTGCTTGGGCACAGCTTCAAATTCTTCAAATCGCATGGGTCGATTATCAAGTGCGGAAGGCAGGCGAAAACCAAACTCAACCAATGTTTCTTTACGACTTCGATCGCCTTTATACATACCGCCAACTTGAGGCACACTTACATGACTTTCATCCATGATGACCAATTTGTCGTCTGGAAAATAATCAAACAATGTTTGGGGTCGCTCGCCAACTTGCGCGCCAGTAAAATGACGTGTGTAATTTTCAATACCCTGACAAAATCCCATTTCCTCAATCATCTCTAAATCAAACATGGTTCGCTGTTCAAGTCGTTGCGCTTCAACCAGTTTATTTAGACTATTAAGTTGTACCAGACGTTCTTGCAGTTCAACACGTATGGTTTTAATGGCCTGTTTAATTGTACTTTCGGTGGATGCATAATGACTTCCCGGATACACGGTGTATTGTGTAAGTTTTGCAATAGGCTTTCCTGTGATGGCATCTATTTCTGAAATTTCTTCAATCTCATCTCCAAAAAACCGAACGCGAATGGCTTTCTTTTCTTCATGTGCAGGAAAAATTTCAACTTGCTCCCCTCGTACGCGAAACGTTCCTCGCCAAAAATCAATATCGTTTCGTTCAAATTGAATATCTACAAGGCGTTTTAAAAATGCATCCCGATCTAGGGTTTGACCAACAGCAATGGGGATTAAAAGTGCTTTATATTCTTCTGGTGAACCCAAGTTGTAAATTGAAGAAACACTCGACACAATAATGACATCATCACGGGTTAAAATAGCGCGCGTGGCACTATGTCGCATTTTATCAATTTGTTCGTTGATGCTTGAATCTTTTTCAATGTACGTGTCACTGGAAGGAACATAAGCTTCAGGTTGATAGTAATCATAGTAACTCACAAAATATTCGACTGCATTATGGGGAAAAAAGTTTTTAAATTCCGAAAATAATTGCGCGGCCAGCGTTTTGTTGGGGGCCATAATCAACGTAGGCTTGTTGATGCGAGCAATCACATTGGCCATGGTAAACGTTTTTCCTGAGCCTGTTACGCCTAGAAGTACTTGGTGTTTTTTGCCTTGTTCTATTCCACCTACGAGTTCATCAATCGCTTGGGGTTGATCGCCCTGTGGTGTAAATTCTGTTACCAATTGGAATCTTGACATGACTTTTATCTTTGACGATGGGCAATCAACCCTTTCTCCACGTACTTCCTTCAGGAGAATCTTCAACCAGAATACCCATCGCAATGATTTCATCACGAATTTGATCTGCCAATGCAAAATTTCTTTCGCGTCTGGCTTGTTGCCGTTTGGAAATCAAGCTTTCGATTTTCTCAACATCAATATCGTCCATCCCTGGAATTTCTGTAAAATATTGTTGCGGATCTTTTTGTAACAAGCCAATCGACTGAGAAAGCGTAACCAATAATCGTTTGCATCCTCTTGCTTTAGGTAGCGTTTCTTCTTTGGTTGCGAGCTTGTTCATTTCTTTGACGATTTCAAAAAGAACTCCGATGGCTTTGGCTGTATTGAAATCTTCATTCATTGCATCTGTAAAACGCTTCTCATAGTCTGAAGAAACATGATCATCAGCGTCACCTTCTCCAATTGCATGCATAGATCGATACATCTTATCTAAACCCTTGGCAGCAGAAGTAAGATCTTCATCACTAAAATCAATTGGAGATCGATAATGGGAAGAAAGAAAATACATTTTCAAACCTTCAGGGTGAACAAGTTCAAACAATTTCTTTAAATTAATTGTGTTTCCCAATGATTTGGACATTTTTTCTTCATTCATAGTCACAAAGCCATTGTGCATCCAATACTTGACATAGGTTTTGTCGTTACAACATTCGGACTGTGCAATTTCATTTTCATGATGCGGAAAAATCAAATCACGGCCTCCACCATGTATATCAATGGTAAGTCCCAAATGTTTTTTGATCATCGCTGAACACTCAATATGCCACCCTGGACGCCCTTTTCCCCATGGACTTTCCCAAGAGGGTTCGTCTTCTTTGGCTCTTTTCCAAAGCGCAAAATCAAGTGGATTTTCTTTAATTTCACTTTTGGCCACACGTGCGCCGGAAAGCAAATCTTTTGTATTTTTCTTTGAAAGCATCCCGTATTTTTCAAACTTTTCTACACGAAAATACACATCTCCTTGAGATTCATAGGCAATGTTTTTTTCAATCAATGTTTGAATCATATGGATCATTTCATCCATGGTTTGGGTTGCTTTTGGCTCAATGTCTGGTCGAACCAACCCGAGACGATCCATGTCTTGTGTGAAAGATTCTGTAAATGCTCTGGCGTGAGTAAGAAAGTCTATACCCTTTTCTTTTGCCCGTTGAATGATTTTATCATCTACGTCGGTAATGTTACGCGCATATACAACACCAAAACCCAGATATCGAAGATAACGAACAATAACATCAAAGGAAACATAGGCGCGGCCGTGACCAATATGGGCATGATCGTACACCGTAGGCCCACAAACATACATCAAGACTCTTTTGGGGTCTTGAGGCACAAACTCTTGGACTTGATTTGTGTTTGTATCAAAAAATTGAAGCACTCCCACCCTATAGCATGAAAGTAGAGATTTGTACCAAGCTTGAACCTTTCGTGATCAAATTTTTATGATATAAGGGCATGATGCGTTCGCTTGATGGTCTTAATTCTCAACAAAAACAAGCGGTAGAAAGCTGTGACAGCAATCTACTCGTTGTTGCCGGTGCTGGTTCAGGAAAAACCCGCGTTTTAACCCATAAAATCTGTTACTTGATTGAAGAAAAAGGCCTTTATCCTTCCGAAATTTTGGCCATGACCTTTTCCAACAAAGCTGCACGAGAAATGAAAGATCGCGTTCAAATCCTACTTCCCTCTTTTGAACAACCCAGGTGGATTGGAACGTTTCATTCTACTTGTTTAAAACTTTTAAAAGAATTTCACTTGCAAGCTGGTATTGAACAACAGTTTTCTATTTTCGATGAGGCAGATCAGCTTGCGCTGATTAAACGCATATTAAAAGAGATGGATGTTGATCCCAAGCACCTTCCACCCAAAGCGATTAAGTGGAATATTTCTAGTGCAAAAAATGAAAGCATTCATCCAATTGAACTTTTGCGCAATGAAAACCAAATGAGCTCAAAAGCACTTGAAGTTGCTCAAAAATACCAAGAAGAGCTAGAGAAAAACCAAGCCATGGATTTTGGCGATCTTTTAATTCGCATGATTAAGTTGGTTCAAGAAAATGAACAAGTGCGTGATATTTTGCAAAAGCGCTGGAAATATATTTTGATTGATGAGTTTCAAGATACCAACGCCATACAAAAAATGCTCATTCAGCAAATCAAAGGCCCACAAACCAAGGTTTGTGCTGTAGGGGACGAAGACCAATGTATTTATACATGGCGAGGAGCGCAGGTTGAAAACATGCTTGAATTCGAAGAAGACTTTTCTCCTTCACAAACAGTTAAGCTAGACCAAAATTATCGCTCTACCAAACCCATTCTTGATGTTGCAAATGCGGTCATTAGTCACAATGTTGGAAGAAGAAAAAAAGAACTTTGGACCACAAAGCAAGAAGGCCCTTCTGTTGATTTCTATCTTGCAGAAGATGATTATGCAGAAGCACGGCACATTATAGATCAAGTCATGAAGGGTCAGCGTCAAGGAAAACCCTTGAGTGATTTCTGCGTACTTTACCGAACGCATGTGCAATCACGTGTCATTGAGGATGAAGCACGCAGACGAAATATTGCGTATCGGATTTTAGGTGGCACACGGTTTTATGACCGCGCAGAAATCAAAGATGTACTCTCTATGCTCAAACTCATCACCAATCCCTTTGATAACGTCGCTTTTGAACGCATTATCAACAAACCAGCACGAGGCATAGGCCCCAAAACCGTTCAAAATCTTCGAGATTTGTCACTTCAACTTGGCACATCGATGTTTCAGGTGATCCCAAAACTCAAAGGAAGCTCCAAAGCGCACCAAGCACTCGGGGAGTTTTATTTAACGTTCCAAAAACTTGCCGAAACTGCCTTTGAGGAAAAACCAACAAAGATTACCGAAAAACTTTTGGAAAAAACCTCCTATCTTAAAGCTCTTGAAAACGAACACACCATCGAAGCTGATGCACGAATTGAAAACATAGAAGAGTTATTAAGAACCATGAGTGATTTCGAAGAACAAACAGGCCTTGGATTACTTGAATTTATGGATCAGGTTTCACTCTCTTCCGATGCAGATACACAAAATTATGATGCACCCATGCTTACCATGATGACGATTCACAATTCAAAAGGCCTTGAATACCCACATATATTTGTTGTTGGTCTTGAAGAAGGTGTTTTCCCACACCAGCGTGCCATTGAGGAAAATGGTGACGACGAATTGGAAGAAGAACGTCGACTTTGTTACGTTGCGATGACACGTGCAGAAGACAAACTCACTCTTTTAGCAGCAGCAAGACGCAAACTTTATCGGTTTACCATGTACAACCCTCTGTCACGATTCTTAGAAGAAATTCCAGAGCAGTTGTATAACAAAGTATTCAACCCTAATCTTGACTCGCAAACACCCAATTGGAGAGCGGGACAGGACAGCGCCTATGATCCATACAGTCAACTTAATGAGTTTGAGCTGGCTTCACAAGTGCTGCAAAAAACAAAGGCGAAAAAAAATTCAGATAGCCCCTATCAACCTGGCGCTTTTGTTGAGCACCCTAATTTCGGGAGAGGCTTGATCAAAAAATCCGAGGGACCTGATACTAATCTAAAACTTACGATTGCCTTTGAACGTGCAGGCGTTAAGAAGATCATGCTCAACTACGTTGATCTTGAAATCATTCACCCAATGTAGATATTCTTAATTAAGGCAGTGCTAAACTAGGAACCATCGGATAACTTACCGAACGACCTTGAACAGAAAACTCTGCCAATCCTTGTTCATTGACTCCGTTATAAGTTGCAACTTGACCATTGAGAATAACAGTTGCGTTTTTGGGAAGATTTGGAGAAATCTGTACTGTTTTTTGATCCTGCCCATTGATAAAATTGATCACGTAATTAATATCTGCCTCTTCTTCAACATCACTTGTTTCCACTTCATCTTTTTTTTGATCTTTATGCCATTCTTTATCTTTGGCATAGAGTGACATGGAAAGTAAAATAACTGATAAGAACAAGAGAAGGTTTTTCATATAGATATTATGACATAAAAGTTTTATTTTTTTCTAGAAAATTTAATCAAACAATCAAAACCTACACTTTTCTTACCAGTTGCATCCCATCTCGTATGGTTAAAAGCACGTTTTGAACCCGTTTTTCATTTTCAATCATAATATTGAGACGGTCTATTCCTTTGGTTTCAGCATCCTGCTCCTCATCAAGAACTCTGCCGCTCCACAAGGTGTTATCAAACACCATCAACCCACCATTTTTGATGAGTTCTAAAGATTTTTGAAAATAGCGTGGGTAATTTTCTTTGTCTGCATCGACAAAGATGACATCAAATGGATCTTCCCCACTTTCTATCATTTTTTGCAATATTTTGAGCCCTGGGCCCATTTGAATTGTAATTTTTGAGCCGTGTTCACTTTTTTCAAAAAATTGCTTTGCGATAGAAACATTGTTTTCGCTTACATCACATGTAATAAGTTTTCCATCTGCTGGTAAGGCTTGTGCCATCCATAAAGCGCTATACCCTGTGAAAGTTCCAATTTCCAGAACGCGCTTTGCCCCACTGATTGAAACCAACATATGCAAAAAGTTTCCCTCTAGCGGTCCTGTAAGCATTTGAGGCGCATCCGTATGGGCATGCGTGTATGCCCATAGCTCATCTAAAAGAGCGGAAGGTTTTTTACTTCTTTTTAGCGCGTAGTTTTCAATTTCTTTTGGAATAAAGTTCATATGACCACAATCTATAGCAAAGTTTACCAATTTCGTATATACAGCCCGGCATGGGTTTATCATGTGGCATCGTCGGACTTCCAAACGTCGGCAAATCAACATTATTTAATGCTTTAACCAAAGCTGGCATTGAAGCATCCAACTATCCTTTTTGTACCATTGATCCCAATGTGGGCATCGTCAAAGTACCAGACACACGCTTAGATAAAATTGCACAGATTGTTGGTTCTAAACAAATCATACCTACCACTGTTGAATTTGTAGATATCGCAGGCCTTGTTAAAGGAGCCAGTCAAGGTGAAGGATTAGGCAATCAATTCTTAAGCCATATTCGCCAAACAGATGCAATTTGCCATATCTTGCGTTGTTTTGAAGACGAAAATGTAACACATGTGGATGGTGGGGTTGATCCTATTCGCGACAAAGAGACCATTGATGTTGAACTATGCTTGGCAGATTTTGAATCTGTAGACAAAGCCTATGACAAAAACCTCAAGCTCTCAAAATCTGGCAATAAAGATATTTTGGCCAAAGTAGAAGTATTGAAAAAAATTAAACAAGTTTTAGAGGCAGGCAAACCCGCAAGATCTCTGCAACTTCCTCAAGAAGAATTGATACACGTCGAGGAATTTCATTTGATTACGCTCAAACCCGTTTTGTATGTGTGCAATGTGAGCGAGGGTGAAATTAAAACAGGCAACGCTTTTGTAACCCAAGTTGAAAAAATGGCAAAAGAGGAAGGCGCCAACACTGTCATTGTTTCAGCCAAAGTAGAGTCTGAAATTGCGGAACTTGAAGCGGAAGAAAAGAAAATGTTTTTGGATGAACTCGGCATTACGGAATCTGGTCTTGATCGAGTCATTCGTGCGGGATATGACCTTTTAAATTTGATTACATATTTTACAGCAGGTGAAAAGGAAGCACGTGCTTGGACAATCCACAAAGGCACCAAAGCTCCACAAGCCGCAGGTGTCATTCATACAGATTTTGAAAAGGGTTTTATCCGCGCGGAAGTCTACAAATGCCAAGATTTGTTTGAACATGGTTCTGAATCTAAAGTGAAAGAAAAAGGTCTTTTGCGATCTGAGGGTAAAGAGTATATCTTCCAAGATGGCGATGTGACCCATTTCCGATTTAATGTCTGATCACCCCTAATTTTGAAATAAAACACTCACTTCATGGCTCGGCTTCACCTGCGCTTTACTTCCGTTCGTGTTTCATTTCAAAAATGCCATAAACCAAGTGTGTACTACGCTGACAATGGACAAAACACATATGTGTTTTGATTGTATCTAATTTCCAAGGTTCGCAAAGAATTTTTTTTACCGAAGATCATACATCAAAACCTCTAAGATTTTTTCTTCAATCGAGGCACAGCGATGCTCCGCAGCGTACTTTAGTTACACGAAGACAGCCGAGCAAGATGCAACGAAGAGTGAAGGAAAAAGATAGAGGTTTTAAGCGCCGTTTCTCCTGAGGCTTAAATTAGACAAATGCGACTAAGCATTTGTCATGCCGAAGGTAGCAGAAAACAATAGTGTCATGGAGCTACGCTCCATGACACTTCTTAAACTTTTTGCCACTCCCACAAGGACACGGATCATTTCTCCCCACTTTGTCATCCGTCCTTCGCACGGTGACATTCTCGGGTTTTTTCATGTTAGGAATTTGAGTTCGCCCCGGCATATTGGGCGCAGATGCCTGTGCCTGAGATAAATCTTGGGCTTGCGCATGTTGCATATTGAGTGCTTGTTGTGATCTTCTTGCAAAAACTTCTTTTGGATCTTGCCCTACATTGATCTGAACATGGAAAATACGTCGAAGGGTAAGTTCTTTGATGGAATATACCATCTCAGAAAACATTTCATATCCACGCTTTTGATATTCTTTAAGCGGATCTTTTTGGGCATATCCTTCAAAACCAACGGCTTCTTTGAGCTGATCCATATTGTGCAAATGGTCTTTCCACTGGGCATCAATGGTTCGAAGTTTGATCTCCCTTTGCACCATTTCAAAAAACTCTTTCTGAGGCGCTTGTGATTCCTTTTGTTGCAAAAGGTTTGAAGCTTGATCTAGCAAATCATTAAAAAGATCTTCTTGAGTTTTGCCATTTTGAGACTTTGCTGTAAAACCAAACACACGCTCAAGGTCATGAGAAAGCCCTTCCCAATCCCACTCAGCACTCTGTGTTTTTTCATGTGAATAGGTAAGCACCATGCTTTCAAGAACTTCTTCCAAATCCATATCGATGATTTCACGAATGTTCCCACGACCTAAAACATCTTTTCTTAAGGTGTAGATGACTTGACGCTGCTTGTTCATCACATCATCATATTTGATAAGATGCTTACGAATATCAAAGTTGTGTCCTTCTACTCTTCTCTGTGCAGTTTCCACTGAGCGGCTTACTAGACGACTTTCAATTGCGTCCTCTTCACCCATGGATCGTTGCATAAGCGACTTCATTTGCTCATTGGCAAAAATGCGCATGAGATCATCTTCTAAAGACAAATAAAATCTTGAAGCACCGGGATCACCCTGACGGCCTGAACGACCTCTGAGCTGATTATCAATTCGTCGGGATTCGTGTCTTTCCGTACCGATAATAAAAAGCCCGCCCTTTTCTTTTACACCTTGGCCTAAAACAATGTCTGTACCCCGACCGGCCATGTTGGTTGCAATTGTAACCTGACCGGGCTGGCCCGCATCCGCTACGATTTCTGCTTCACGCTCATGGTGTTTAGCATTAAGAACATTATGCTTTACACCATTGCGAGTTAGATAAGCTGAAAGTTTTTCAGAGTTTTCAATGGAAACTGTACCTACAAGTACGGGTTGACCCTTTTGATGAAGTTCCTTGATTTGACGAACAATGGCTTCATACTTTGCTTTTGTGTTTACATAAATTAAATCATGATGATCTAAACGTGCGATGGGTTTGTTGGTTGGAATGACCACAACATCAAGATTGTAAATTTTATGAAACTCTTCCGCTTCTGTTTCAGCTGTTCCCGTCATGCCGGATAGCTTCTCGAACATTCTAAAATAATTTTGGAAAGTGATTGATGCAAGCGTCTGATTTTCATTGGCAATGGTGACATTTTCTTTGGCTTCAATGGCCTGATGTAAACCATCTGACCAACGGCGCCCTTGCATTAGACGGCCTGTAAACTCATCGATGATCATCACTTCATCATCTTTGACCATATAGTCTACGTCTTTATGGAAAAGGTGATGGGCTCGAATTCCTTGGTTAATATGATGCAAAACTTCCATCTGATCAGGGTCATAAAGATTTTCAATACCAAGTATTTTTTCAAGCTTGGCAATACCTTCTTCTGTAAGCGCTGCAGATTTATTTTTCTCTTCAACTGTAAAATCTTCTTCTATTTTTAAACGTGGGATAACTTGATTGATTTTATAATACTTATCTGTCGAGTCTTCTGTCGGACCTGAAATAATTAAAGGTGTGCGTGCCTCATCTATTAAAATCGAATCAACCTCATCCACAATCGCAAAATACAAATCTCGTTGCACATAATCTTCAAGACGATATTTCATATTGTCTCGAAGGTAATCAAATCCAAATTCGTTATTCTGACCGTATGTTACATCACATCGGTAGGCTTCCTGTCTTTGTGCATCGGAAAGCTCATTTGTTACGCACCCTACAGTTAATCCTAAAAATTTATAGATCTCACCCATCCATTGGCTATCGCGTCTGGCAAGGTAATCGTTGACTGTTACAACATGAACACCTCGACCCAAAAGTGCATTTAAATATACAGGCAAGGTTGCGACAAGTGTTTTACCTTCACCTGTTCTCATCTCCGCAATTTTACCTTCATGCAAAACAATGCCACCTATGAGCTGCACATCAAAGTGTCTCATGCCCAACACTCGGCGTGACGCCTCACGAACAACCGCAAAAGACTCAGGCAAAAGTTCAAGCAAAATATCTTTTGGTTTTTTGTCTTTTTTTAATTCTTCTTGAATATAATTTTTAAATTCTTTTGTTTTATCTTGAAGTTTTTGGTCAGAAAGATTTTTTACTTGAGGTTCAAACGCATTGATTTGATCAACAATGTGTTGATAACTTTTAATGATACGATCATTTTGCGTTCCAAATATTTTGCTTAGTGCGAACATACAGCCAGAGGTAACTTATAGGAGTGGTGGATTAATTCAAGATGTATTTTACTGGATTAATAGCAACCCCGTTGAGCTTTACTTCATAATGAAGGTGCGGCCCTGTAGAACGACCTGTGTTGCCAACAAGCGAAACCGTTTGCCCACGCTTAATCCGTTGACCAACCTTTGCAACAATTTTGGAATTGTGTGCATATAGGGTTGAAAGACCATACCCGTGAGAAATGACAATATATTTTCCGTACCCAGCATCATTAGAAACCAAGGTAACAATACCATCGGCTGTTGAACGAACTGGTGTTCCAATAGGCGCGTATAAATCAATGCCTGAATGAAGCTGGCGTGTACCAGTAAAGGGCGAGATACGATATCCAAAACCAGATGTATAATAACCATCAACTGGCTTGATAGAAGGTGTAGATGCCAAAATCGAACGTTGATCTTTTAGAAGTTCATACAACTCTTGTAAGCTTTGTTCTTGTAATGAAGCCCTATTGGTCACTCGATCAAGATCAGAACGTAAAAAGTCAACACCGTTGGTAGGCATGTTTCTAGTATTTTCAGAAAATTGTCCATCCAAATTTTGATGTAAGAAATTCTGCTCTTCTGTTGTAATTGGACCCACGTTTGCGGTTGCTGATTGCGTATCGAGTTGTGTAATAACGCGAAGTTTTTGTTCAAAGTTCTGAACACGAACAAGTGTTGAATCTGCAACTTGAAGTTTACTTTGCAAATTATGAAGTTCACTTTCTAAATAATGATTTTGGAAAGTTGCTTCTTGAAACTCATTTCTGTGTTGAAAATATTGAAAGGCAAAAAAGGAAGCACAGAAAGTAAAAATAATACATGCGACAACAGAACCAACAAAAATTTTGATTGTTTGATCAGATAACATCCATTTTTTGACGTCTGAGCTTCGCTCAGGAACGATCATGAAAGTATAAAATCTGTTGTTTCGTGCCAACTCTCCACCTTGTCAGATACAAAAAAAACTTCTTACTTTTTCAAGCATGCTTTCAACATGCTTAGAGTCAGAAGTCAATGAAATGATACTGGTTTTTGGTACCTCTCGTAAGGCCTTATTATACCCTACAGAGAGACAACTTTCAAAAGAATTAGGGTAATGTTGTCATCGCCGCCCCGGTCATTGGCAAGGTCGACCAATTCACGTGCTGATTGCTCCACATCATGACGCGTCACGATATCTTGAATCTCTTGGTCTTCAAGCATATTGGACAGACCATCTGAGCAGAGCAGGTATACGTCGTCTTTATGAATCTGCCAGACGATGGTATCGACTTCAACCTCTTCCTGAACCCCCACAGAGCGTGTAATAATATTTTTAAGTTGATGCGTTTTGGCCTCTTCTTCAGTAATCAGGCCACTTTTAAGCTGTTCGTGGACCAAGGAATGATCTTCCGTGATTTGCATGATTTTTCCCTCACGCACACAATAAGCTCGCGAATCACCCACATGCGCAATATATGCTTTTTTCTCATTGATCAGCATAACCGTAGCCGTGGTTCCCATACCTTTTAGCTCAGGTTCCTCGTACGCGCGACGAACAATCATATTGCCTGCTCGGTTGATTGCTTCTTTTAAACGCGCCTGTTCATGCCCTTCGACTTGGCTATCATCAGAAAGCTCTTTTTTTGTATCTAGAATATTATCGCCAGAAACATGAGATTTTTCACGATCTTCACCACGAATGATTTCTTCAACAGTTGAAACTGCAATCTTGCTTGCAAACTCGCCCCCTGCATGACCACCCATACCGTCTGCAACGATATACAAACCGAGTTTATCGTTAACCAAATAACTGTCTTCGTTTCGTTGACGTCTTTGTCCAATATCCGTTATGCCGCAGGAAAGAATCTTCATAATCTTATCAACACCTTATATGTCTCTTATAGCTGACCTGTTCGAAGATGCAAAATGTCTTTGTCTTTTTTTTCTAAAAGCTCTGTTGCAAACTCGAAAGTCTTGGGTGTAAGTTCAATTCCACCTATCATTCTTGCAAGTTCTTGTCGTCTTTCTTCTTTATTCAAAAAGTCAATGCTGGTCTTGGTACGACCGCGTACAGTTTGCTTTTGAACTTTTGCATGTTGATCTGCATACGCTGCAACTTGTGCAAGGTGCGTAACATTTAATACTTGCGTTTGCCCAGACGCTAACACTGCCATTCTTTGACCAATGCGCTCAGCAGTTTGCCCACCAATACCTGCATCGACTTCGTCAAAAAGATATGTTTTATCAAAATTGTTATTTTTCTGAATCGCAACACTTTTTATTGCAAGCATGATGCGCGAAAGCTCGCCACCTGAGGCAATCGCAGAAATGGGCTTGGCGCCTTCACCAATGTTTGGCATAAACATAAAGTCTACCTTTGCATCACCCAATGGATGAAAAACTATTTTATCAATTGTGATTGTATTAGGATCCGAAGGCCACGGACCAAAAATAATTTCAAGGGTGGCATGCTCCATGCCTAATTTCTGAATCTCAATCGTTACTGCATCTGAAAGCCCTTTGGCTGTTTTTTTTCTTTGCTTTGTAAGATCTTTTGCTGCCTTGATGAGTTCTTGAGATAACTGATTAATTTGCTTTTCAAGTTCCAACTCAATTTCAGAATCATCAGATACTAAACGCAACTTCTTTTCAATTTCATCTCTCTTGGCAATCGCGTTCTCAATCGAACCAAAACGTTTAACCATACCCTGCAAAAATGCAATCCGTTCATTGATGGTATCGATTTCATCATTGGACAATGAAGAAGCCCGTGAAGAAGCAAGAAGTTTATGAGAAAGCTCATCAAGTATAACTTGAACTTGTACAATTTGTTTTTCAAATTCAGAAAAGGATCCATCTATTTCTATTAATTTCTGTAATGATCTTTCTATTTTTTTTATGTTTTCGATCGCACCACGATCTGCATTCAGAAGATCATCCACTTGTGTTACATGCCGCAAAAGTTCACTCGCATGTTTGACGCGGCTATACTGATTTTGTAAATCTTCAAATTCATTTTCTTGTAAGTTTGCCTTTGAAAGCTCGCGAAATTGAAACTCTAGAAAATCTTTCTCTTCTAATGTTCTTTGTTTATCTTCGAGGAGCTTTTGATACTCTTTCTTCTTGCTCTTTAATTTATAAAAAACATCATGGTATTTAATATGTAAACTTTCATCACTTGTGGCTTGATCAAGCATTTCCATTTGAAGAACTGGATCGTTGAGGTTTTGCTGCGCGTGCTGGCTTGTAACATCCAACCAAAAAAGAGAAAGTTCGCTAAGCATAGCGACTGTGGCCATTTGTTGGTTGATCATCACTTTGCTTTTACCAACCAACGTAATAATTCTTTTTATCACCACGATTTTATCTTCAACAACGATACCTTGATCCTGAAGATACTTAAGAGCAGGTGAGTTAGGGGAAAATTCTACAACGCCCTCGACATAGGCTTGGTCAAAACCTTGACGAACCCAATCAGATGATGCCTTTTTGCCTGCCAAAAGGGAGATTGCGCCAATTAATATAGATTTTCCGGCACCGGTCTCCCCTGTCAACACATTCAACCCTGGATGGAAATCAACTTGCACATCTTCGACGATTGCCAAATTTGAAATGGAGAGATGCGTCAACATGCTTTGGTTCTATCGAAATTCAACCCAAAAGTCGATGGATAGTTTTGACAAAAATTGCATCCAATTCACACAATGGTATGGTGCCTTCTTTATCAAATATGAACAAGACAATTGGTATTTTAGGTGCAGGAAGTTGGGGAACAGCAATGGCGCAAGCCTTTGCAAATCAAGGGCATTCCGTATATCTATGGCATAGATCTGCCAAAACTGCACAAGCCATTCAAAAAACACGCATCAATCAAAAATATTTTCCCAATGCACAACTTCATCCGTTGATTGAGATCATCTCAGATTGGAAGTGGATGATACAGCATGTCGAAATCATTGTACTGGCTGTTCCAACAACAATACTTCCCTATTTTCTCAGCACAATGCTTACCAATATAAGAAAAGATCAAGTGGTCCTTAATGCAGCCAAAGGTTTGGACCATGCACGCGAACAAACAATATCTCAATGGATTCAATCAACATTTTCAAAAACAATTGTTGAACAACATTATGGCGTACTTTCAGGACCAACATTTGCACAAGAAGTTATGGAGAATAAACCAACCGGCATGATGCTAGCCTTTAAAGATGCAAATAGAAGAAGCAGAATCAAAAGCACACTTCATGCTACACGTTTTCAGATTTTTGAAACTTCTGACATCTGCGGTGTTGAAATTGCAGGCGCCCTTAAGAACGTGATCGCCATAACCGTTGGAGCTTCGGATACATTAGGCTTTGGGTTTAATTCTCGTGCTGCACTTTTGACCAAAGGCCAAGAAGAAATTTCACATATTGGACGTGCACTGGGCGCACTTCCAGAAACATTTTGGGGTCTTGCTGGCATGGGCGACCTTATTCTAACTTGCACTGGCGATCTTTCTCGAAATCGAAGGGTCGGTAAAAAACTAGCTGAAGGTAAAAACATTCGACAAGTTTTAAAAGAGCTGGGTCAGATTGCCGAAGGGATCCGAACAACAAAAACTGCCTACCACCTAAGCCAAAAACTTGGCCTTAAGACACCCATTTTATCTGAGACCTACCATTCAATTTTTAAAGGCAAGTCCTTACAACAAGCAGTAGAAACTATTCTTCTGGAAATGAAGTAGTCATTACATTTTTTTCATCTTGTTTAGTTGTAACATCCATATTCTTCCGGATGATCCCCGTTCGAGCCTCAAGATTTTCATAATTTGTGCAAGGCATTCAAAGCATCTAAAACCCATTGATTTGTAAGGAAAATCCCTAATTTTAAGCATTGCGATGTAACCTTGGTTAACACTTTCAAATTAGAAAACATTATTTTTGAATATTTTTTTAACAATACTCAGCCGATATGAGAAAATATACGTAACTTGTTGTAAAGAAAAGATTTAATAAATTAATTTACATCATCAAGTGTTACTAAAAAATGAGCTTAAATCTAAAAAGTAATTTTCTTAGCACTCTTTTTGCAATTCTTTTTTTATGGAATTGCGGCGAGAAAAATCAAATTGATTTTGGTGCGCCAATTTTTTCAAACAACAATTTTTCAAACGCACAAATTCTTCTTCACTACCCAGAACATTATCTTGCAAACATCAACGGCATCATTCTTCGCGTACAGAATCTTGAAAATGCCAAAACTGTACAACTTTTTTCTTCAGCAACGTGCTCAGAAAATTCTTTTGTGGACGAAAAAGCGCCAACACAAAACAAAGTCGACTTCCATGTTGCTCTCACAGAAGATGGTACGTACAACTACTACACAAAAATTGTTTCCAACAATGGTCAAACATCAAGCTGCATTGGTCCAGCATCGTATGCCTTTGATAGCACGCCACCAAAGTTTATTGGTTCATCTTCTTTTGGAGACAGCATCTCACTGACAACCAGTGAATCTGTGAACGACATATTTATCTACGATGAATTTACATGCTCCAATCAAGTTGGGCAGTTAATTGCAAGTGCGGAAGGAAATGATTATGTTTATGCGCCAACCCTACCAGCTAGCGGTATTTATGCATTCTATGCTCAAACAACCGATATAGCGATGAATCTATCGGATTGTTTTGGACCATTGATTTACATTTATACAAATGCGCTACCGTATCTCACAATTGATCCGCCCACACCCTTGGATATTAATACAGGCAATGTCACATACGATGTGCATTACTACAACGCTTCAACAGTCAACCTCACAACAGGTGACATCACAGTTAATGCCACTGGCACAGTAACCTACACCGTGAATGTTCTTAATGGAACAAGCACCGATCCAACCATTGAAGTCAATATCACAGGAGGTAACGGTACCATTGATAGCATTGATGTTGGAGATGGAACAGCTTTTGACCTTATCGATATTGCATTTGGCGAATCTGAAAATACAACTGTCAACATAGATAATATTCCACCTTCTACTAGCATCTCTGGTCCGTCAGTGACAAGCATTGGTGCAGGAAACGTAGATTATGATGTTACTTACGTTGGAGCGAATGCCATTAATCTAACAACAGGATTTGTCACAGTGAACACCTCTGGATCTGTTGCGTACACTGTGAGCGTTCTAAATGGTACTACAGCCACACCTACCATTCGTGTTTCTGTGACAGGCGGTGATGGCACAATCGATAGTGTGATTCTGGCTGGTGGTGCAGCAAGCGATGATGCTGGTAATACAGACCCTGGAGATTCAAACGCAACAACTGTGAATGTTCAAAACAATCTTCCTGCTGTCGACTTTACGATTGCTTCACAAGCATCAGTAGCAGAGTCTGGAACAATGACAATCACAGCATCGATTGCCTCACCATACTTTTTTGATGTTACTGTTCCATTTTCAGTCCATGGTTCTTCCACAGCACTTGATCCAGATGATTTTAGCATCAGCGCATCGCCAGTAATCATTACAGCAGGAAATACAACAGCTGATATAACCATCACGATCGCTCCAGATAACTTAGATGAAAGCAATGAAACCGTGATTGTAAATATGGGCGTACCCACCAACGGAAACCTTGGCACAACCACAACACACACTGCAACCATCACCGATGATGATACTGCACCGGGCGTTACGCTTTCGGTAGACAATGCCAACATTGATGAAGACGGAGACCCATTTGCTACATTTACCGCAACGCTTGATGCAGTCAGTGGCTTGGATGTGACTGTGAATCTCTCAAGTAGCGGCACTGCAACTGGTGGTGGCACAGACTACACACTTTCTACAACAAGCATTGTTATTCTTGCAGGAAACACAACCGGCACTGCAACAGTTACAGCAGACCAAGATACACTTGATGAAAACAATGAAACGGTCATCATCGATATTGATTCAGTGACCAACGGAACTGAAACAGGAACGCAACAACAAACCACAACCATCACAGATGATGACGATGCGCCAGCTGTTACACTTACGGTAGACAATGCCAACATTGATGAAGATGGTGATCCTTTTGCAACATTTACAGCAACGTTAAGTGCAGCATCTAGTTTTGATGTGACTGTCAATCTTGCTTACTCAGGAACCGCTACAGGTGTTGGAGTTGATTACACTGCTTCTTCCTCTAGCATTGTAATACTCGCAGGTAGTACAACGGGAACTGTTACAGTTACAGCCGATGAAGATGTTTTTGAAGAAAGTGATGAAACAGTCATTGTCGATATTGATTCGGTGGTCAACGGAACTGAAACAGGAACACAGCAACAAACCACAACCATCGTCGATAACGAACCTCCTGTTGTTATCATTGGTGCACCTTCGACAACGTTAGAAAACACAGGTCCCATAGATTATGCTGTAACCTACACTGCTGCAACAATCATCAACCTAACACCCGGTGATGTAACTGTAACAACAACAGGAACAGTTGCAGTGAATGTAACGATCTTAAATGGCACAACAGCCAATCCAACATTACGCCTTGATACCATTACTGGTGATGGAACCATCACTGAAGTTGCCATCGCTGCAGGCACATCCAGCGACGGCGGGGGTTTTATGGACAGTGGTGATAACGAAACAACCGTTGTGACCATAGACAACACAGCACCAACACCCGTGGTCAGCATTTCAGCAACCACTCCAACACCTGGGGACTACAATCCACCCATCATTGATGTAAATGTAGGTGCGGATCCTGGTGGCTTAACATCAATTTCGCTTTATCGAGATGATCCAACATGTTTGTCAACTGCTGTTGATA
>JAGRAZ010000002.1 GCA_020434345.1 Bdellovibrionales bacterium | reverse complement strand
AGATTGTAACATGAGCATTCGTCTTTATTGAATGCGTTGAAGGAAAGAGACTATGAAAGTAAGAGCTTCATTAAAAAAGATTTGTGATAAATGCAAATTAATCAAACGAAAAGGTATTGTTCGCGTGATTTGTGAAAATCCACGTCATAAACAAAAACAAAAATAAAAGGATTACCCATGGCAAGAGTTTCAGGAATTGATTTACCACGTAACAAGCGTTTGGAATTCGCATTAACTTATATTCACGGTGTTGGTCGTTCTGCAGCGATACAGATTTGTGAAATTTCAAACGTAGATAAATTTAAAAAAACAGATGAATTAACAGAAGCAGAAGTTATTCGTATTCGCGAAGTAGTTGATCAAAACTTCAAAGTTGAAGGTGATCTGCGTCGCGAAGTAAATGCAAACATTAAGCGTTTGATGGATTTGGGTAGCTATAGAGGTATTCGTCATAGAAAGTCTCTACCTGTTAACGGACAAAGAACTAAAACAAATGCAAGAACACGAAAAGGAAAATCAAAAGGTCCAATTCGTGGCGCTAAAATGCCCGGTAAATAATTTAGCTTTATAAGAGGAAAGTACAATGGCTGAACAGGCAAAAACGACAAAAAAGAAAAAAGATAAAAAAAATGTTCCTCATGGTGTTGTAAACATTAGAGCGACATTTAACAATACACTCGTAACAATTACTGAACCCAATGGTAATGTTATAGCGTGGTCTTCTGCAGGTGCACAAGGGTTTAAAGGTTCAAAAAAATCTACTCCTTTTGCTGCTCAGATCGCTGCAAATGATGCTGCTCAAAAAGCAAAAGATTGTGGCGTGAGATCTGTAGATGTAAAAGTAAAAGGCCCCGGTGCAGGTAGAGAAGCTGCAATTCGAGCCATACAGGGTTCAGGTATTCGTGTTGCTACAATTAAAGATGTAACACCAATTCCACACAACGGGTGCAGACCACCTAAAAAACGTAGAGTTTGATGATTAATAATTGATAGAGGAGAAGCTATGTATAAAAATTGGACAGATCTTATTTACCCACAAGGCATTGACATTGACCGCGAAACGCTGACTGATAAGTTTGGTAAGTTTCAAGTTTCACCACTTGAGCGTGGTTTTGGAACAACAATCGGTAATTCTCTTCGTAGAATTCTTTTGTCATCACTTCAAGGTGCAGCAATTACTGCTGTGAAAATTGAAGGTGTGAAACATGAGTTTTCAACACTTAAAGGTGTTTCAGAAGATGTTAGTGACATTCTTTTGAACTTGAAAGAAGTTATTTTTCTTTCTGAATCTGAACGCCCTGAAAAAATTGAAATTCATGTTAACAAACCCGGCGTTGTAACAGCGGCTGATATTCAAACCAATGATAGAATTACAGTTCTAAATCCTGAGCAACATATTTGTACGCTCAATGAAAAAGGTTCGTTTGATGCTGTAATGACAATAAAAATGGGTAAGGGATACAAAATTTCTGAAGAGAATAAAGAAGAAGGTCATCCAGTTGATACTATTTTTATGGATAGTATCTTTACACCTATTGAAAAAGTTAACTTCAATGTTAGCCAAGCTCGTGTTGGTCAAAGAACCGATTACGATAAGTTAACACTTGAAGTATGGACCAATGGTTCGGTAAAGCCTCAAGATGCAGTTGCATATTCAGCAAAAATATTGAAAGAACAGCTTCAAATTTTCATCAATTTTGATGAAGAAAAAGCAATTCCTAAAAGTGTTGAATATGAAATGGATGAAACAAAACCACGTGTAAATGAAAATTTACTTCGTCGCGTTGATGAGTTGGAATTGTCAGTTCGTTCGACAAACTGTTTAGAAAATGCTGATATTAAATTTATTGGTGAATTGGTTCAACGTTCTGAAGGTGAAATGCTTCGAACAAAAAACTTTGGTCGAAAATCACTTAATGAAATTAAAGAAATTCTAACAGAGATGGGTTTTTCTTTAGGCATGAAATTAGATCAAGAAGTTATTGAAGAGATTAACAAGATCCGACAAAACGCTGGGTCTGTTGTTTCTAAAAAGAACGTAGAGATTGAAAAAACACTATAAGTACAAAAAGTGTATAAGAGGATTGTATTATGAGACATCGAGTAGCAGGAAGAAAATTTGGCCGTCGTATTGATGAGCGTCGCGCATTGTTTCGTGGTCTTGCCACGAATTTGATCGACGAAGGTCGAATTAAAACAACATTGGAAAAAGCAAAAGAACTTCGAAAGATTGTCGAGCCTTTGGTAACCATAGCAAAAAAAGATGATCTTCATGCAAGACGTCAGGTTGCTGGTAGAATCTACAAAAAAGAATCTGTTAAGAAGCTTTTTGAAGAATGGGGTCCAATGTTCAAGGATCGCAATGGTGGATACACCCGTATTTACAAGTACACTACACGCCAAGGTGATGGTGCAAAGCTAGCGTTGATTGAATTTGTTCAAGGTGACAAGAAATCATCTACAAAGACAGAGAAGAAGCAACCTAAAGCAACTAAAATGAAAGCTTCTGAAAAGAAAACCAAAGAAGCTTCATCTGCTGATACAGTAAAAGCCTCTTCAAAATCTAAAACCGCACCGAAGAAAAAAGCAGCGAAAAAAACCACAAAAACCACGAAGAAGTCGACGAAAAAAGACTAGAAACGTAGTGCTTCTGTGAAACTTAAGCTTATATTTTCTATTGTTGTAGCTTTTGTTTTTGTTTATTCATCGTCTTTTGCATGTGATCAAAAGGTAGGTACAAAAGAAGGGCAGTGTGCTCCTGACTTTTCATTGCCTGCTTCTGATGGTCGTGTGTTTAGTCTTTATCAACATCGCGGAAAAGTAGTTGTTGTAAACTTTTGGGCGACTTGGTGTGAGCCCTGTATCGAAGAAATTCCATCTTTAGAAAAACTCTACAACAAAAAGCTACAAGGTGTTGAGCTGGTCTCTATTAGTATGGATCAGAATCAGCAAGCATTAGATCGTTTTTTTGCAATTAATAAAGACATAAGGGTTACTTTTCCAATTTTACAAGATTTTGACAAGAAAGTTTCAGATGCATGGGGGACATTCAAGGTGCCTGAAACATATATTATCGATGCCAAGGGTGTGATTACGGATAAAATTATAGGTATTTATGATTGGCAAGATCCGATCATGCAACATTATCTTATGTTGCTTGCTAAAACCCAAAAATAGATAAAGGAGTATTTCATGCAATACGTTTTTCTTTTCCCAGGACAAGGGTCCCAAAAAGTAGGTATGGGAGACTACCTCAAAGAAATTCCTTTATGTAACGAGATTTTTCAAAAAGCTGATCAGTCATTGGGTTTTTCTATTACAGAGCTTATGGAAAAGGGACCTGAAGAAGAGTTAACCAAAACCTACCATGCACAACCAGCGATTTTGACAGTGGCAGTGGCCATGGGTCGGTATCTAATGGAAAATGGAATCATGCCTTCTATGATGGCGGGCCATAGCCTTGGTGAATATGCTTGTCTTGTATTGAGCGATGCCATGCGATTTGAAGATGCAGTAAAGGCCGTTCATCATCGTGGAAAATACATGCAAGAGGCTGTTGCTCTAGGTGTAGGAACAATGAGCGCAGTTTTGGGCTTGGATGATAACATCATTGAACAAGTGTGTGAGGAGGTGACCAACGATGGTTTGTTGGTTGAGCCTGCCAACTATAATTGTCCGGGTCAACTTGTCATCAGTGGAACTGTTGAAGGGGTTCGACGAGCAAGCGAATTCTTAAAGGAAAAGGGAGCCAAACGCTGTATTGAGCTTCCAGTTAGCGCACCTTTTCACTGCTCTTTGTTAGAGCCAGCAAGTCAAAGAATGGAAAAGTTACTTGAAACAATAGAGATCAATGATCCACACATTCCCTATATAGCAAATGTGGATGTAGACACGATTACACAAAAGAATCAAATACGTGATCGTTTGGTTTCTCAGATTGATCATCCTGTGCTTTGGACACAGACCCTAACAAAACTAGCGTTTGATTTTCCTAAAGCTACTTTTGTTGAGGTGGGGGCTGCAAAAGTTGTGTCTGGACATCTGAAAAAGGTGTATCCAGATGCGAAAATTGTAACGACTGATAGTATAGCTGCTGTAGCGTCGTTGATACAAAGCTAATATAAATGTTTGTTATTGAAGTGTGTATTCTTCTTTTGGCCAAAATGTAAGAACCCCTTTGCTTTGTACTTGATGCACAAAAACTTTGCTTGATATGCCATTCTGCGGTATCAAAGCCACACATGTTGGGGATGAAAATATGAAATTATTTCAATATGTTCTAAGCTTTTTTGTAACAATGGTTTTATCCATAGGTTTAGCAGGTGCACAAAATCAAAGTGACTCTTGGACGCTGACTGAGAGTGGATTGGTCGAGAAAATTTATCAAGACGCGACGATTTTATCAAAACTCACTGCCCAAGAGGAATTATCAAGTAGTCTATCCCTTGAAGAGCGTAGCCTTTATCAACCGATATGGAAAAACGAAGTTTATTATCAAAACTCAAATGAAAAGGCTCTTGCCTCTTTCATTCCTACCTTTGGACCAACGCATGGTTTTCAGACAGGTCTTTATAAGAGATTTACAAGAGGCGTTGAAGTACAAGCAAATCTATTCTCTGATCTTTCAAGCACAAAAGATAATGTTATTGATCATGCAACGCGAACAGGAATTAATCTTCAAGCTAAAATAGACTTGTGGAAAAACCTATTTGGTCGGCTCGACCAAGCAAAGCTTCAAAGCAAAGAACTGGCATTGAAAAAAATGGCTTTGGAAAACCAAATTGCAATACGTTCGTTTGAACTTGAAATGCGAAAAGTCTATTGGTCTTTGGTTGCAATAGAAGAAAAAATTACGATATCAAAAAAGCTTCTTGAATCTGCATCTCTTCAATACAAAGATAGTGTTTCAAGGAAAAATAAGTTTATTGCAGATGCTACTGAAACAGATCGGTATAAAGCGCAAGTTGCAAGTAGGCAAGCTACACTCTATGCGTTGGAATACCAAAGAGACCTTGCCAGACAAGAAATTAAAAAATTTATCCCTACGCTTTCTTCATTGCATATTGAAATGGGTGAGTATGATCGGGAGAAAGCTGTGAATACTGTTCTGGCATGTGTGATGACAATAAAGCAATTTGACCAAGCGCCATGGGATCACACCTTGCTTGATGAAATATTGGCACTCATTGAAAAAGATTATGAACAGCAAAAAATTATTGATGAGAGTTTTGATGGAATTGATGTAGCACTGCAGTCCGAAGTGCAAATGTCAGGTGTTGATAGAGGGTATCAAGATTCGTTTTCTGACTTTTCTAGCAATCCAAAGGCAGGTTTTCAGGTTGGTTTGATGGTTGATGTGCCTTTAGGAAAATCAAAAAATAAGGTTAAAAGCGCCAAGCTTCGTGCACAGTACGAAAGCTTCTTAACCAATAAAAAAGAAACACAGGCAAGTGTTAATGCGCATCAAAGTCAGCTTTTAGCTATGATTGATACGCTTTTTGCTTCTACAAAAAATTATAAAGAGAACAGTGCAACTTTATCAAGCAATGTTCAACGTATTCAAAAAAAGTATGCGCAAGCTAGGGTTGATGTTCGTGATTTGGTTTTAGAGCAAGATGCATTCTTTCAAAACGCACTCAATGAAGTTGATTCTCACTTGGCGGTTATGGAAGTGTTATTGGATTATTTCAAAATATTCACGCTTGATCCATGCCCAATTAATCAAGTTTATACCGCCTACTATACCCCATCGGAGAGATAATTATGGTTACAATTGCAAATTTCTTCCTGCAAAATAAAAAATTTACGCTTGTTCTAACACTTTTTGTTCTTGTTTTTGGACTAAGTGGACTGATTCGATTGAATGCAGAATCTTATCCTGCAGTCGATTTTGCGATGTCAACGATTGTGACAGTTTATGATGGGGCTTCAACAGAAGATATTGAAACAAAAATTACAAAACCTATTGAAGATGAAATACGAGGTGTTTCAGGCATTAAAGATATTAGCTCAATCAGCCAACCTGGTCTTAGTAGAATATTTGTTAGAGGTGATATAGACAATGCTGATGTTACTAAATTAATGGCTGATTTGCAGAGATCTGTTGACCGTGCTCAGCTTCCTACCGATTTAGAAGATCCACCTTTGTTTACAGAGATCAAGTCTGAAGAGTTTCCAGTGCTAGAAATTGCTATTATTGGCAGTAACGAAGACAGAAAACGAGATGAGCTCGCTGACTTGTTAAAAGAGGAGATCGAAGATAACAAAAATATTCTTGAGGTAAGACCCGTAGGTTTCCGTCACCGTAGTTTTGAAATCAACGTGGATAGCAGCAAACTAGCAAAGAATTACATTTCTATTGAAGAAGTACAGCGAGCGGTTGAAATCAGGAATGTCAATATTCCCGGAGGACACTTAGAGTCAAGCCCAGCCCAGCAATTGTTAAGAATTGAAGGCAAAATAAAGAATAAGCAAGATATTGAAAATATTCTTATCCGATCTAATTCTTCAAATCAGCATATATATTTAAAAGATGTTGCAGATGTTGTTGATGGTGAAGAAGAAGCGAAAGTCTTAACAAGTTACAATGGGAAAGAAGCAACGCTTTTAATCGCTACAAAAAAAGCAGGGGCTGACACCATTGATTTAGTTTCGTCTGTTGACGATAAAATTGAATTCTTTCGTGATAAATACAAAGATGAATTTGAAATTGTAGTTTATATGAACGAAGCTCTAAATGTAAAAAATAGAGTAGGTGTTTTGTCTAGCAATGCAATGAGTGGGTTGATTCTGGTAGTTTTCTTTCTTTTGCTTTTTTTGCCCGGACGCATTGGTTTTGTAGCAAGTTTATCGCTTCCAATTTCGGTTATGGCGACCTTGGCATTTATGCCTGTCCTTGGAATGAACTTAGATGCAATAACCATTTTAGCGCTGGTCATTGCAATCGGTATGATGGTTGATAATAGCGTTGTCATCAGTGAAAACTATACACGTCTTCGAGGTGAAGGAATGTCGTCTAGAGACGCGATATTGTCTTCCTTGCACACCTTATGGCTTCCAATTTCAGCAACAGCATTTACAACAATTGCTGCTTTCTTGCCTATGCTTGTGACCAAAGGAATCATGGGGCAGTTTATCAAATTTATTCCTATTATTGTTTGCATTGCACTCCTGATGAGTTTGTTTGAAAGCTTTTTTTTGCTTCCAATGCGTCTTGATGGAACGGCAACCAAGTCATCAAAAGCTCAATCTGATTGGTTTCAAAACAAATTTTTACCAGTTTTTGAAAACATTGTTTCAAAAGCAGTGAAGTATCGCTATGTTTCACTTGGAATCTTTACAATGACATTAATAGGGTGCTTCATATTGATGTCTGTTTTTAATACTTTTATGCTTTTTCCCCCTGATGAGACTGAAATTTACGCTGCAAGGGTAGAAATGCCAGCAGGTACTACAATTGAAACAACAACCCAAGAGATGACGAATTTATCTTTACGCATCAAAGAAAAATTAGGCTCTTCTGCAACGCATGTTGTTTCTAGATCAGGCATTTCCACAATGGGTCCTAGTGACCCAAAGGAAAAAGAGAGCGAGAATGTGGGAATTATTCTTATTTATGTTGATGATGAAACAAAATTTAACACACCCCATACTGAAATTCTTGCTTTGCTACGACAGATCCAGTCTGAAGATGTAGAAATTATGTATGAAGCTGCAATCAATGGACCTCCTGTGGGAGAACCTGTGAACGCAACTTTTCGTTCAAATGATGGAAAACATTTACAGATCGTCGTTGATCAAATGAAAGAGTTTTTGGAAAGCCAGAATGGTCTTAGAGATGTGACCATTCAGGATGTGTATGGTGATGAAGAGGTTTTTGTAACGATTGATTACAAAAAGGCAGATCAATTGGGATTAAATACCCAGCAAATAGGCAATGCAATACGGACGGCAATCTCTGGAAAAATTGTTTCAGATGTGAATTTAAGGAACAAGGAAGTAGATTTGGTTGTTCGTTTTGATCATAAATATCGCAAAAGCTTAGATGATCTTTCAAAGATTTCTCTTATGGGGCGTGGAGGATATCTGGTGCCACTGTCTTCTTTTGCAACCTTTGATATCAAGCCTGCGACAGCTTATATCAAGCGATATGATTATAAGCGATCCAAAACAATTACGGCCAACATTGACACAGATGTTATTACTTCTTTTGAAGCAAACCAAAGGTTGATGCGTCACTTTGAAGAATTGCAACACGAGTATAAGGATGTAAGTATTATTTTTGGTGGAGAAGAAGAAAGTACAAAAGAATCCATGGAGAGTTTATTCAATGCTTTGATTCTTTCACTCATTGGTATTTTTGCGCTTCTTGTATTTTTATTCAATTCGTATCTCAGACCGTTGGTGATCATGACGACGATACCGTTGGGGTTGGTTGGCTTTTCTATTGCTTTTGCCATTCATGGAAGACCCATTAGCTTTTTGGCAATGATCGGTTTGATTGGTTTGGGTGGGATTATTGTGAATTCGGGTATTGTTTTGATAACTTTTATTGAAGAATTGCGGGCAGAGAAAAACGCAATGTCTTTGCATGAAATTCTTACCAAAGCATCGGGGCTTAGACTTAGAGCTGTTGTGGTGAGTTCATTAACGACAATCAGTGGACTTCTTCCTACAGCCTACGGCGTTGGTGGATCAGATGCGATGCTTGTGCCAATGACACTTGCAATGGCATGGGGATTAACAAGTGGAACAATTCTGACGCTTGTATGGGTGCCATGTGGTTACGCTATCATTGAAGATTTCTCAAAACTGACCAAAAAAGTTTTTGGAAGAAATAAAGGCCAAGTAGCTGTCGAAACGCGAGGGTAGGGCGTCGATGGTTGTGCATGGGTCTTGGATGTCCCCTTATTGCCAATTTATTCAATAATAGTTCAATATAATCAAGTACTTAAAATGGATTGAATTGGCACGATCTCTGCTGTACCTATAGCCTTATGGGGAAGATCATTGGAATAGCGGTATTTTTCGTTTTCCAAGTAAGTGTATTGTTTGCACAAAGTCCACAGCTTCACTCGGATCCCTCACGCCTTACACATCTTTTTCAGGAAATGTTACACCGTGGCGTGACAACAACTGAAGGTGCAAATGAAAACTTTCTGTATCTTGCCTACTTAAATCATGTTTCAGAATACTACTCCCATGTGATTCGGCCTTATGATGTTTTTGACCTTATGGACGCTGAGGAAAAGAAGAATATTCGTCTTTCACCATTTTTTACGATCACACTTGAAGATGGCGTTTCTCGTTTTACACTTAAGCCCTTGAGCTATGAAGAAAGAGTGTTTTCAACCTCTATTGATGGATTTTGTCGTACAAATATTAGTACAGATGATGAAAGATCTCGTTCATTTGAATATTTCACTATTGAGAACAATGAAGGCAAAGTCATCGGAAAAATAAGCATTGCTTTTGGCTCAGCTCAATCGTTGGGAGATCAAGCGATTGCTCTTGTGAGTAGGATACAAAATGTTCCTGTGCAATATATACAGCCGTTGTTAGATGTATTGGCACAATACTACAAAGCCAAAGATATACAAATTGCTATTCCGCTTCGAACAAAATCAGGTGTGTTGTCAAGGATTTCGGACACACGTGAGGTAAACACATTTTATCAAGAGTTTTCTCAAAATTTTGAACAGAATGGAAAATTTGTAGCTTATAATTACCGAGTAGATGCACTTAACTCTCAGCAGCAAGACATGCTTGCATTTGAGGATAAATTAGGCACGGAAAGAATCTACCTTTATCAACAAAGTAATCGTGCAAATAAATATGTTGTTCAAAAAAACACATATCCAAATGCAATTGATCTTTCGCAAAGAATAGAAAAAGAGCACATCATACGCCAAGTGCAGGGTTTGCTTGGATTGTATTTTAAAAATAGAGATATGCTTCGGTATATAAATCTGATTCGTATTCTTTCTTATTTTGAAATTGAATTTAAAGTAAATCCAAATTTTCAGGAAGTGCTTACAAGTGCAATCGTCGAAGGTAATCAAAAAGTAAGAAGAGATTTGCTTTTTTCCTTATTTGTTAGCAGTGAGGAGATGGCATTTGATGTATTGAAGCTTGATTTAAACAAAATATTTTTGAAAGCATATGATTTGCATTTGATTGAGGCCGCAAAAGTAAAAAGTAATAGAAATATTGAAAAATATACAGCCATTATTGATTTGATGGAAAATATTCGTTTATTGTCAAAAATGAATTCTGAATCCTATGATTATTTTATAGATGGGCAAGACAAAAGGTTTAAAACGTTTATCTATGAAAATCTAGCGAGCTATTTTGTATCCTTTTTTACTGAAAATCACAGTGATAAGCTTAATGAATTTAAGAAAAAATACTTGATTGAATCAGATGGAATGTATGAGGGGTTTCTTCGATATCTAGCAAGCAAGAATCAGCTAAATCGATCCTCTCGCTCAATGCTTATCCAAATGGTATTGATGCAATCACATTTGTATAAAACAAGTGAAATAGAGTTGGATAAATTGTCACTTGCGCAAATGGCGACCCTTTTGCGTATGTCATCGTACTACTACTACGACAAAGCAGATGAGGTGTCAGAAAAAATACAGCAATTGTATGAATCTGAATTATCTTCACTTTTACAAAGAGATAAAAGATTTACGAATAAAAATTATGCAATAAACATCCTGCAGATGCTTCTTGTAAGCAGTAGGTATAGCCGCGCGGGTCTTTCACCCTACATAACTGAACTTGTTGCAATGTATCCAAAAGAAATGAGAGTAGTTTTAACAGAAACTCCATTTCATCAAGAAATACGTGAAAAAATACTAGGACTTGAAGGCTTGGATGTAGAAGTAGCAGTGCAAGTAAGGGAGCTTTCTGGAAACCGTGTAGTTGAGGAAGCCAAAGTTGAGGTGGTTGAAGGGAACAGCGAACAGTATGCATTGCCCATCACATCTTTAGATCAGGCATTGTATCTTTTGCGAAATGCTTCACAAGCAGACAAATGGGGGCATTTTGAAAAGGCGCTTGATTACATTACGGCTGAAAAAATAGCACTATCACAGACTGAAATTCAAACGTCCTTTCATTACGCACTAATGTCTGGCCCTACTGTTTGTGTAGAAAAGTACTTTGCATACCTTGACCAAGAAAAAATTATACTAAGTCAATCGGCACTTGAAAAAGCAATAAAAGTTTTGTCCTATGAGTATGCAACAATCAATGTAGATGCTGTAGCCTCTAAACACTTACCCATGGTTGTAGAATATGCTCGAGCAAACGAAATAGAAATACCTGCAACTGTTTTCCAAAAAGCAAGCGCGTCTGCAGAGAATTTACATATGAATGAACTTGTAAAGGCCTATGCGCCATATATTGAGCATGGATTGACAAAAGGGGAGCCCCCTAAAAATGGTATTGCAACTTTACATGGTTCTTCCAACGGAACATCCAATGAAAAGAACTTTGGCAAGTTGAATTGGTACGAAAATTTACTTTTTAGGCCAATTTTAAGTCGGTTTATTTCACGTTCTACGTTTTTAGAGCATGTAGACGAAGGTCTTAGACATGATAAACCCAGAAATGGTTCAAAAGGACCGCTAAAGGAGCAACCTCATCCAGACGAAAAGCATTGGGAATTAGAAATGCATAATGACAAGCTAGAAAAGGAAAAATTGGGCATTCAGTCTGATCCATATTTTGAACTACCTAGAGTGCTTTCAGACATGGGGTTGACACTTCAAGATCATACAGAAATTGAATTGTACTTAAAAATGAGCGGTGCAACGACAAGATATAGTCATCAAGAATCAGGTACAACGTATTTGCATGAAGCTGTTCATGAACATGCCAAAGTTGAGTATATTTTTTACCTTGTGACACAGGGGTACGATATCAACCAGGAGGATGGTCAGAAGAAAACACCTTACCATTTGATGATTGAAGAAAAGTATCCAGAGGCTGACGTTGAGCGTGTTCGTAGAAATTTGTTTGTTCGTTACGATACAATCAATGCATATGGTAACGATCTCATTATTTCACTTCTTCTGAATCATTATTCAGATGAAATTGTTTTAAAACACATTGCGCAAAATATTCTACCCGCGAATATCGTAAATCAACATAATTATACAAGACTTGCCACGGCAGTAACGGTAGGGGCAGGTGACAGTGTCATATTGGCACTGTTGGCGGAAGGTGAAAACCCAGCATATGTCCAGCGAGATATGTCTGTGCTTGAGAACGCCATTCGAATCGGAAAATTAAAAAGCAAAATCATCAAAACCATGATGGATCAAATTGATGCTGAAACTCTTGATCCTCGAACCAATCGAAGAGTATGGATGAGACTTATTCAAAGGCCTCGATATAGTTCATTGTACCGTGGATATAATACAAAGTTTCAACCCACAGGTTTTGGCAATGATCAACATATTATGCTTGTAAAGCAAGTACTGGAAACAAAACATACACAAAAGGACTTTGAATTTATTCTTGATCGTATTCCATTTAAATTTTGGAGTAGCGATAATATGTATTTGCTGAGTGCGCAATATGAGCATTCAGATCGTTTGAAAGAAAGATTAGGTGATTATCTAGATAAGAAGTTTATGGATAGTCCAAACCATAAAGATCATCAAAACATTGTTGAAGCGTTAAAAACACTTGATGTAATTGAATTTACAACCAAAGATGCAATACGGCAAAATGTTGAAAGAATAACAAATCAGCAAAAGCAATCAGAACAAAAGAGTACACAAAAGCAACAAGGAACCTATCAATTTGTTATTCCTGATCTTCATAAACTTCAGAAGATGGACGCTTTAGAGTTGATAACACTTTTAGAAAAAGTACCCGTTACTGACATTCCCATCGAAGGAAAGCATTATACGCTGGCGGTATCTGTCTTGGACCAAAAACTTCAAAGTTTGAGTAAAATGGATCGAAAGGGATACGAGGCGCTTGCGTATGTAGATGTCATGGACCGGCTTAAAAAGCTTGCAGCGCAATCCTCTAAAACTGGGCTGTCAGGTCGTATTTCTTCACCCGTGCTACAAAAAGTTGATCATTGGATTGACCATCCAAAAAATTACTCGCAACGGATGTTGGTTGAGAGTGGTAAGTTTGCTTTGGCTTTACTGGTTTCTCAAAGTCTTCGCTATATTCTTGACCCTAAAGAAGATTTGGACGGATTTCAGGTTTGGTTTAATAGTTTGCCTAAAGAAGCTATAAAACTGATAACCTTTTCACTGGCTGCTGGTAATGCCGTTGCCTTAACTGAAAAAATTGAAAATCAAATATACAAAAAAGCAGGGGTGCGACTTGAAAACAAAGCATTGATGGAGCTCAATGCACAAGCCATCAAGGGGCATGCATTTAGTCCTCAATTTGCAAGAAGAATTGTCAAACATCAAATCGGATTTATGGCAGGGTTGATTGTAAATACAATCATCTGGCACAATGGTCTCGAAGATAAAGAGTTTGCAAAAAACCTTTTCATCAACGCAGGCTCATTTATGTCTGCGCAATTGGTTGTCAAGCCTGTCGCTTCAGCACTTCGGGTGGGTTATTCTGTGTTTCGAAAGGGCGCAAGGGGAATGCGAATCATGCTTTTAGAAGGTGGTATAGCAGGAGCTGCAGTGGCTGGTGTAGAACTGGGGATTGAGATCGCCATTTCTCATGTTTTTGAAGGGGTTGTTCGTAAGAAGGAATATCTAACGTCACTTGAAAAAAACATGAGGGATTTGTCATTTGCGATGAGTGGGGAAATCATTGGACTGAGGGATAAAAAGCATATTCCAGAAGGATGTACCCAGACATCTATTTCATCCCCAGAAAGTATTGCCTGTGTTTCAGATAAACTTTCATTTGCGTATATGCAGTACATAGAAATGCAGATGTTAAAAAGTATGACAGAGCATTTGCAGGACTCCATTGAAGATGAAAAGAAAATTGCAGAACAATACCCGTTTGTTCATAGTACATTGATGGATAAAGGATGGATACTTGAATCTATAAGATTGGAGAATGCTAGAGTGCATGCCGCTGGTTTTATGGATCTTAAACTCGATCGAACCTATGAAACAGAAGAACAGGGTCGAAGTAATGATGTTAGTTATGAAAATTATCGCTCTTTTCTTGATGACGTAAGGGGTGAACATCTATCGCACTTAAAAGAAAGAAAAAGGGAATATGAAAATTTATATGCGAGTTTATCGCCTGAAACCCATAAGGTATTGCGAGATATGTTGGATCTTCAGTATCAACAAAGCAATTTATATCGAAGCTGCCTTGAGATAGAAGATTTCGAACGATTTGGAAACTGCATTGAATTGAGCCAAACAAATCATCAAAAGTTTCAAGAACAGATGGTTCAAGAATTCTATCAGGATGCAGACTATCAAATGGAAAAATCTTGGTATCAGCGATTGTTTTCTAGAACATATAATGGAACATTTTTAGATATTGAATGGGGAAGTGTCTTGGATTTGGATCAAATGGTCAAGGCCCTACGTGCAAGAGGAAGAAGTTTAATTGTCACGTTACTTGCCCAAAAACAAAGGTATGAAAATGAAGACGAATTTACAATTCTTGAACAGGCAGTCTTTCAGAGTTTTCTTCGACAAATTTCTATGATGACTACGTTATATGAGGATGCCAATTCAATAAAAGATCATTCTGAAATCAAAAATTTTGAATCCAATGCACACGTACCGTTTTTAACCAACGTAGAGGTAGGTACTGACATTGTGCCAGTTTCCTTTATGTTTCCCTCTAACGAATATGAAGCAAATCGATCTTTTGATGATCATGTTTTAGATATGATTTCAAGTCCTGAAAAGGAAATCAGTGTGTGGGTTCCGTATAGAAACTATGCAGAGGCTGCAGCGTCAAGCCACCATGTGAGAATGGACATTCATGACTTGCCTGTGCGTATGGAGCTGGCAAGCTATCTGGTTTCAGATATTTGGAACGATTTAGATCGAGGTGTGTTTCTGCGTGAGCATGGTCAAAAACTGCAAGACATGAACAATCAAATAGAAAGTGAAAAAGCAAACCACATGGATGGTCGTCAAAATCCGATTTCTTTGGATCATGTAGCACTTGATTATGAAAAACATGCAATGGGTGAGCATCGAAAAAAATACAAAGACCAAACTGATCGATTTTTACGTGAGAAGTCTGATCTTGCTTGGAAAGTGGCCATGGATATGATGCCTAATGAAGATGAGGAAGAAACATCTCAAGATAGCAGTGAGGACTGCTATCAAGTTCAGTTTTTTAAAGAAGATGTCACGTTGGATCAACAGCAGCGTCCTATTTTTACAGGGCATTACACAGTATCTGGAAAGCCCTTACTTTATCTGTCAGCCGTACGGGGTATTTCTTGTGCAAAAGTAAGGGAAATTCAGAGTCTTATTATACAGGCTACATCTATGCAATAAGGGTAGGGCGCAGTTCGTAAGGCCTTTTGCCCCCCTAGAAAGTGTGTTATAAGGATCGACCTTATGGCAAAAACAATCAATATTCAGACCTATGGCTGTCAAATGAATGACTATGAGTCTGACCGGACGTATCGACTCTTCCATGATCAATATGGCTACAGCTGGAATGAGGATCCTACGACATCAGATCTTGTTCTTTTTAATACGTGTTCCATTCGAGAAAAAGCAGATCAAAAAGCCATGTCGACCATCGGAAGCCTGTTAAAGGCCAAAGAACGAAATCCCAAAATGGTGATTGCTGTAGGGGGCTGCATGGCGCAAATGAAAGGTAAAGAAATTCAAGAGAGATTTCCCTATGTTGATATTGTTTTTGGAACGCATCAATGGACACAACTTCCAAATCTAGTTTTTAACGTGCAACAAACCAAAACACCTTCGTTGGAAATTGATCTGACTTCATGGAAAAATTATAAATTTCTACCTTTTGATAAAACAGAAGAGCCCTATGCAGTACGAGAAAACGTAACCATTCAAAATGGATGTAACCATTTTTGTACATTTTGTTTGGTGCCATTTACCAGGGGTCGAGAGGTAAGTAGACCTGCCAAAGATATCTTGCGTGAAATTGAAATACTTGCGGACCACGGTGTGAAAGAGGTTAATCTTCTAGGGCAAAATGTGAATGCATATGGAAGTGATCGTACGGGTGAGATGAAGTTTTCTAAACTTCTATCTGCTGTGGCTGCAATTTCTGGCATTGAACGGGTACGGTTTGTAACGAGTCATCCAAATGTATTTGATTTTGAAATGATTGATGTCATCGCTGATACAAAAGAGTTATGTAATGATATTCATTTACCAATCCAAAGTGGGTCTGATCGCATTTTGGATTTGATGGAGCGAGAATATCATATAGACCAATATCGCAGGTTGCATGATTATATGCGAAAACGAATTCCAAATTTATCATTGCGAACTGATATCATTGTTGGTTTTCCCGGAGAGACGGAAGAAGATTTTCAACAAACATTGAATGCAGTTAAAGAGTTTGATTTTGATCAAAGCTATTCCTTTATGTATTCACCAAGGCCCAACACCAAGGCTGCCAAATGGAAAGAGCAGTTTATAGAAAAAGAAGTCGCTGGAGAACGTTTGATACGACTTCAATCCCTACAGCAAGAAATCCATGATCGACATAGCAAAGCCTATCTTGATCAAGCTGTGGAAGTTCTGGTCGATGGTACCCCCAAGAAGCAAGGTGAGGGATGGCTTTCTGGAAAAACCCAAACACACCGCACGGTCAATTTTGAAGGACCTAAAGCGTGGATGGGTACGCTACAAAATGTAGTAATTACAGACACATATCCTAATTCTATGCGCGCTGTTGTTGCACCCTAAGGCATGCACTACATGTATGGCAGCGCAATGAATCCATTGACGCAATCGCGATTCTATGGTAAAGAAGGGCACAGCAATTAAAAAGGAGATGGGCAAGTTATGCAAGCAACAGAAACACGTGAATATTCAATGGACCAACGTTTTCAAATCGGCGAGATGATTGAACACCCTTTTTTCGGTAAAGGTAAGGTCATTGCGAACCTCAAAAAAGGCAAAATCGAAGTTGATTTTGAGAAGCTCGGCGTCCGTACATTAGTATCAAACTACAAAGCATAAAGCGTATATTTAGAATTCTTTAAAAAGCCCCTAGGTTTACCCCTTGGGGCCTTTTTTTATTCTTTTCTTCGGAATTTAAGAATACAGGGGAACCGGTTTACAGGAATTCTGGATCAAACAAAAAGAAGGTTAGGGGAATATACCGCGTTCTTGGTAGGCGTAGCTAATGCGGCGAAGGGCCACAATATAGCTAGCCGTACGAAAGTCGGTTTTCATTTCTTTACAGATCTGTGATGTTTGTGCGTACGCTTGATCCATAATGATTTTGAGCTTTCTATCGACTTCTTCTAATGGCCATTGAGAACTGGTCTTGTTCTGTGTCCATTCAAAGTAACTCACTGTGACACCACCAGAATTTGCCAATAGATCTGGAAGAATTGTAATGCCTTTGTCTTTGAGAATATTCTCGCCTTCAATGGTTGTTGGACCGTTTGCACCTTCAGCAACGACTTTGGCTTGGATTTTTCCAGCGTTTTCCTCATGGATTTGTCCTTCAAGGGCTGCAGGAATAAGGACATCAACAGGAAGTCCCAAAAATTCATGGTCCTCTATAACCTCACAGTTTTCAAACTCTACAATGGGGTTGCCTGATAAATTAAAGTTTTTTAAGTCCTCCGTAGAGATACCATCTGGATTGAAGATAGATCCCGTATGATCTTGCACTGCAATCATGGATGCACCCATCTTCTCTAAAATATTGGCTGCGTGGTAACCCACATTGCCATACCCTTGAACAGAAAAGGTACACTTTGAAAGATCAAAATTGTTCTCTTTGGCCCAAGAGCTTAAGACATAAACCAAGCCTTGACCTGTCGCTTTTTCTCGCCCCAAAGATCCACCCACTGTCAATGTCTTACCTGTGACCACGTGTCGTTGCGCATTTCGATTGGTTGTATTTTGCGCGTTCATGAATGTATCCATAATAATGGCCATTGTTTTAGCGTTGGTTCCAGCATCTGGTGCAGGAATGTCGTATTCTGGTCCAATGTTGTTGCCAAGCGCATGTGTGAAACGGCGTGTAAGTCGCATAAGCTCGCCGCTTGAAAGTTCACGAGGGTCAACAGTGACGCCGCCTTTGGCCCCGCCAAAAGGCAAACCAACGAGCGCACACTTAAATGTCATCCATACGGCAAGCGCCTTGACTTCGTCATGGTCCACTTGGGGATGAAAGCGAATACCGCCTTTAAACGGACCTAAAATATTGTTGTGTTGGATACGGTGGCCTCTGAACAACCGCAATTCATGGTTGTCCATTCGAACAGGAAAATTGATCGATATTTCATTTTTGGGTTCGGAAAGAATGGTTCGAACGTCTCGATCAAGTTCAAAAAAATCAGCGGCTTTTTGCCATTGCTGTGTTGCTTGTTTATAAAGTGGATATTTTTTATGCATACAGGGTTCTCCCTGATGTGCATTTATATCCTATTTTATAAGGAGTGAAAACCTTTTATAGATGACAATTGATCAACCATACGTTAGAAAATTCTACACCGTATGGCCGATAAGCAAAAAATCATGCAAATCCTGTTAGACACAGGGGCAGTTGCCTTTTCACCTGAAAAACCCTACACATTCTCTTCAGGAATCAAATCTCCGATTTATTGTGACAATCGTTTGCTTATGTCAGATCCGCATATCCGAAAAGTGATTGTAGACGCCTTTTGTGACATCGTCCCACGAGAAACCAAGCAAATTGCTGGTGTTGCTACTGCAGGAATCCCATGGGCCTGTTGGATTGCAGATCGACTCAATCTTTCTTTGATTTATGTACGAACCAAAGCAAAAAACCATGGTACTTCAAAGTTAATTGAAGGTAAGTTTGTTGTTGATGAAACAGTTCTTGTTGAAGATCTCATCAGCACAGCAGGATCATCCTTGCAAGCACTTGATACGTTACGTGATGAGCATGTTTTTGTAACAAATCTTGTTGCTATTTTCTCTTATCATTTTGAAGCGACAGCCCATCGTCTAAAAGAATCAGAAATCAAAGCAAAAACAATTTTAGAGTTAGAAGACTTAATTGCATATGCAAAAGAACATTCCTATCTTCAAGATGAAGATGTTCGCAAAGTTCTTCAGTGGCAAAAAGACCCAGATCATTGGAAAAAATAGACTTTATTTAGCCCAACCAATTTGTTTTGCAGTGGACTTGCCCACTTTGGCAAACGAAAGATCGTCAAGTAGGTATGATTCAGTCGGTGATTGTGGAATCATTAATGTCATGATTTCGCCTTTGCTTTGTGGATGAAGTGGTTTTTGTGTTGGGTCTGCATAGCCTTCAGGGAAGAGTGGGTGACCTTTTGTACTGGTTAATACTTTGGCCCCCATTAAACGAAGGATTTGATGTACAAGCATAACTTGTGTTTCGTTGATACTTTGGTTAATGGGTAAAAAAGTTAAGTGTTGATGCGCTGGAGATCTACCTGAAAACTGAAATGGATACATTCGGTGTTCGTTTTTCATATGAAAAAGATGAACAAAAAGTCGAGCATCATCTTTTTGATGTTGTTCTTCTGGAATTTGAAAAATTGAAAAAAGCTGATTATACGTTTGGTACGGTTTTAAAAAACTTTCTTCTAAAATAAGCGGATCCGAAGCTTTTATTTGTAATGTTGTCACCTGTAGATCTAAGGCTTGATTTTGATAAAAACGATATTCTTGATCCAGAAAATGCATTGCGGGTTGCACAATCTTTGTTTGAAACCATTCTGGTTGTAGTGTTGTTTGATCTGAACGAAAAAATTCAATACCATCGCTTTCGGAAGAAACAAAAATTTGAATATTGTGTATTGGTGCATTGTTTTGAAATAGTTTGTAATCTCTGATTAGTTTTACGCCAAGATAGATAACAGCAAACATTAGTAAAAATGGTATACCAAGTCGTATCCAAGATTTTGGAATAGAAAAGTTAAATGTGTCCTCATTGGGAAAGGAAGTGATGGGCTTAAGGCTGTTGGTAAAATGTACTTCTTTTTTTTGAAGGTCAATAGGCGCTTGCTCACTTTGGTAAAAGACCTCACTACTATATGGACTGTCTAGAATGTTGGCTTCAACAGTTTTTTGATTGGCTTCAACTGTGGCATCAGGTCTGTCTACCAAATAATCTGGGATGCTATCATTATTCAAAACCGAAGTGTTGCCTTCAGGAACAGTGTTAAACATATTAAATGATTCTTTTGTAGATTCAGGAGCAGGTGCTGCAAGTTTTGCTGTTTGATAGTCTTTAGGAAACTCGTCATCACTTTCTTGAAAAGTAGGTTTATTTGGTTCTTTTCTTTCTTTGATTGTTGAAACATATGTTTCTTCATCGTCATCAAAGTCAGTATTTTGTTTAAATTCACCTAGATCTACATTTGCTTGAAGCGGATCATCTGTAAGGGAATCACCTTCTACATCAAATAAATTTGCATCTACTTCGCCGTCGATGCTCTCATCATCATTTGATGGAGGTGCATGAGGAGGGGCAGAGACTTCTTCTACAATTGGTATTTTGGGTATGACACGTATTACTTTCTTTTTTTCAAGTGCGACTTTGCCCAGTCCTTCCTTGCTGTCTTCTTTGAACAAGACTTTGGTTTCACCTTCAGAAGGGTCCTGTGGTAGTATTTCTGTTTTATCTACGCGATCATGCTGCCTCAGAGATTCAAGTTTGTCTTCTTGATCACTTTTTCTTTTTATAGCAGCCTTCAAGTTTTCTATGGATTTTTTTAAATGGGCTTTTTCTTCAAAAATGACATTTTTAAAAAGATGCTGCATTAATCGGCCCACTTTTTTAGCATCAACTTGATGTTCTTGATGTGTTTCTAGATACAAGTCCTGAAACTCGTTAAGGCTATTGGGTCTGTTTTTGGCATCTTTTTCAAGACAAGCTTTGGCAAACTCCATGATTTTAGGATTTTCTTTAAAAGCTGGATGATCGAATGAAGGAGGTTGCTTTCGAATCATCTGTTGGAGCTCAATTTGAGATTTGGATCGAAATGGTTTTGTGAAAGTGAGAGACTCATAAAGCAAGACGCCAAAACTATAAATATCGGCACGATAATCAAACCCTTTATGGCTAATTTGCTCTGGTGAAATGTAATGAATTTTTCCAAAAACAGTATCACCAATAATCTGTTCTTTTTGTTTGGCTGCAGTGGCAATGCCAAAATCTGAAAGTTTTACTTTCCCGCTGTAGCTAATCAAAATGTTATGCGGAGAAAGGTCACAGTGAACAATGTCCAACCTTCGGCCAACACTATCCTTTGCTTGATGCGCAAAATCGAGACCTTTTGAAATCTCAAAGCAGATATGTAGTAGATAATGAGTAGATATGGCTTTCTTTTTCTGTTTTACGTTTTTAAGGATGTCAAAAAGACTTTTTCCATTGATCCACTCCATGCTTACATAGTAATCGGTTCCAACATTGCCTAGGTCAGAAACAGAAACAATATTTGGGTGTTGTAGTAGGCTTGCAAGTTTGGCTTCACTTGTTAAGCACTGAATGAAACTTTTTTCGGTAGATAATGTGGGCAACAGTCTCTTAATGGCATACATTGATTTTCGAGGATTTTTTTCATCAAATGACTGCGTGACAACACCCAAAAAAACTTCCGCTGTTCCGCCTTTGCCGATTTGGCGAATCAGATAAAATGGTCCGAAAAACTGTGGAGAAAAAGTACCCATGTTGTTTATGCCTACATACTAACGGTAAAAAGTAGAACTTACAAAAATCATTTGACTTTTTTCTTGGCTGGGATGGAAAGTTCTATCAATACTTGTGGCATCAAGTTTTTAGAAAGGTCTATTTTAAATGTCATGTCCTTTTTACCATTGATGGAAGTTTTAAGAAGGTAGGGCTTTGAGGGGAGGGTTTTTTTGATGACCCCTTTTTGGGCATCAAGCTCAATTTCTTTGCCATTTTCTGAAATGAGTGTGGCACGACTGGGCACAAGAAGTTTGTCTTGTCCTTCAAATGTAAATACGACCTGTTGTTCTTCAGGCATCTCTAGGTCCATATTGGATGCATTCGGGGTTGAAAAAATGATGGTTGGCTCTGGCAGTGGCTCATTTACCTCCTGGGCAAAAGTAAAATTTATAAAAGTGAGTAAAATGCAGAACCACATGCTTTTATCCTAGCGGATCCAATGCCATTTGCACAGCGAGAAAGGTTCAAAAGCCCAGTTCTCAATGGTGCAAAGCGGTGATCAAAGATTGACTTTCCAAGGGAAGGATAATAAGTAAGGCCTCGAAATTAAAGGACTATGATTCATTCTTACCTACCAGTTTTGATTCTTTTGATCATCGCGACACTCGTGCCAATTGGCTTGATTATTGTGAGTCACTTGTTGGGGCCAACAGTTAAAGGTGGCATTAAGGAAGAGCCCTATGAATGTGGCGTGCCAGCTGTAGGTTCACCCAAACAGTTTCCTGTGAAGTTTCATCGCATTGCGATCTTTTTTTTACTTTTGGATGTTGAGGCAGCACTTTTATTCCCATGGGCGGTTGTTTTTAAGCATAAACTGTCAACTTGGGGTGGAACATTTTTGGCAATTGAATTTGTGGTTTTTTTGCTTATTTTAGTGGTTGGGTTTTTCTATGCGTGGAAACGTGGCGCGCTTGAGTGGGAGTAATATGCTTGTTGATGCAAGAATACAAAAGCACATAGAAAAGGAAATTGCGAAGTTTATTTGTGCATCTGGTGTCATCTCCAATGATTTTTGGATTCAGATAGACGGAAAGCATACCCATGAAGTGATTGAATTTTTACTTAATGATTCTCAGTGTCAGTTTGATCGTTTTGTTGATCTGTGTGGTGTTGATTATTTCCCCAAGACTCCACGATTTGAAAGTGTGGTTCATCTTTATTCATCTTCTCAAAAGCATCGCATCCGACTACGTGTCATTGTGCCTGAAGATACATTTTCAATTCCATCCATTACACCCTTTTGGAAAGGGGCAGATTGGCAAGAGAGAGAGTCTTTCGACATGTATGGGATTCGATATCAAGGACACCCCAATCTCAAAAGAATTTTAAGTCCTCCTGAAACAGATGTATACCCTCAGCGGAAAGATTACCCACTTAAGGGAGAGCGAGATAAGGGGGATGATTTATGAGCTTGCAATTTTCATCTACAAATCAGAAAAAAATTGAAACTATCTTTTCACGGTATCCTTATAAAGATGCTGCACTACTTCCTGTTCTTTGGGTTGCACAAGAAGAATTTGAATATTTGCATGCAGAAGTTCGTGATCTTGTTGCACAGACTGTAGGTGTGAGCCGTTCAAAAGTTGATAGCGTAATTTCATTTTACACAATGTACAATGGCGAAAAAGTTGGGACGTACCATCTTCAAGTATGTAGAACGCTTTCCTGCCATTTGGCAGGCGCACAAGATATTGTTAAAGCAATTGAAAATGAACTTCATATTTCTAGTGGAGAAACAACACCGGATGGAAAGTTTACGCTTACCGAAGTTGAGTGTCTAGGGTGTTGCGGCAATGCTCCTTGTATGCAAGTAAACATTGAAAAATTTCATGAGAACATCAATCAAGAAAAAGTAAAAAATGTCATCACGGATTTGAAAAATGGAAAAGATATTAAGCAAACATTTTAATCAAGTTGAAGCAAGAGCAATTGATGTTTCAATCGCAAATGGAAGATATAGCAGGGTTGCGAAAGCTCTTTCTATGAAGCCAGATGAAATTACATCTGTCATTAAAGAGTCAGGTTTGCGAGGGAGAGGCGGAGCAGGGTTTCCAACAGGTGTAAAGTGGGGCTTTGTACCTAAGGGAACACAAAAACCAGTCTATTTATGTATCAATGCAGATGAAAGTGAGCCCGGTACTTTTAAAGATCGTGAAATATTAAAGTGGGATCCGCATCTTTTGATAGAAGGAATTATTATATCGTCCTATGCGTTGGGATGTCACACTTGTTATATCTATATTCGCGGTGAATATAATGATGAGGCCTTAATTTTAGAAAAAGCCATTGATGAGGCATATGAGAAAAAGTATTTAGGAAAAAACATTGCAGGCAAGGGATTTGATTTAAATGTTTATGTTCATCGAGGTGCAGGTGCCTACATTTGTGGAGAAGAAACTGCACTTTTAGAGTCGCTTGAGGGGAACCGTGGATATCCTCGTCTTAAACCACCTTTCCCAGCCGTTGAAGGTCTTTGGAAATGTCCAACAATCGTAAACAATGTTGAGACCATTGCCAATGTTGGACCTATCATTGAGCATGGTGCCGCATGGTACAAGCAATGGGGTAGCGAGAAATGTCCGGGCACTCGACTATTTGCTGTCAGTGGTCATGTGCAGAAACCCGGCGTATATGAAGCAGCCAATGATATTCGTCTCCTTGATTTAATTGAAATGGCTGGTGGGTTACGTTCAGGTAGAAAACTCAAAGCAGTGATTCCGGGAGGTGCGTCTGCACCTGTTTTGCCTGCGCATCTATGCGATATCAAAATGGACCCTGAAAGTATTGCACAAGCTGGATCAATGGCAGGGTCGAGTGCAGTCATGGTGCTTGATGATTCAACAGATATGGTTTCAGCATGTCGAACGCTAACTGATTTTTTTGCGCATGAATCTTGTGGTCAATGTACACCATGTCGTGAAGGAAGCCCTTGGCTTGCAAAATTGATTCGAAGAATTGATCAGGGAGAAGGTAAAGCCTCTGACCTTGATTTGCTTTTAGAGATTACAAAAAATGCGGTGGGTCGAACCATTTGCGTGTTTAGTGAAGCCAATGCAGCACCAGTACAAAGTTTTATCAAATATTTTTCAGATGAGTTTTTAGCTCGCATGAAACACATTCAACCCAAAAGAGAAAGTTTGCCGGTATTATGAGCCTGTCTTTTTTTGATTCAAATATGCTTTCAGCGCTTATTCGTATTGCGCTCACGACAGGAACCATTTTAGGTGTGATTGTGTATTTAATGGTATGGGCGGAGAGACGTGTAAGTGCATTTATTCAGGGAAGACTTGGCCCCAACCGAGTAGGTCCATTGGGTTTGTTGCAAGGGTTGGCCGATGGTGTGAAGTTTATTTTTAAAGAAGAGCTGATGCCCTCAGAAGCCAATAAGTTTTTATTCTTGCTTGCTCCTTTTGCAGCGGTGTTACCAGCCATACTTGCGTTTGCACCTGTGCCTTATGGCATGAAAATCATCGATGGAAATGTTGTGCCTGCAGCAATTGCAAATCTAGATGTAGGTGTGCTTTTTGTTCTATCTGTTACATCACTTGGCGTTTTTAGTATTATTTTGGGAGGGTGGGCCTCCAATAGTAAATATCCTGTTTTGGGTGGTCTGCGCGCAGCTGCACAAGTCATCAGTTATGAAATTCCTATGGGGCTTGCAATCATGGCTGTTCTTCTTGTTGCAGGTACAACGAACCTCACAGAAATTGTTCAATTACAAAGTGAAGGTGCATGGTTCGTATTGATCTGTCCAATTGGATTTTTGATTTTTGTCGTTTCTATTTTTGCAGAAACCAATCGTCTTCCCTTTGACATGCCAGAGGGTGAAACAGAAATTATTGGGTTTCACGCTGAATATTCAAGTATGAAATTCGCAATGTTTTTTATGGCTGAGTATGCAAATATGGTTACGGCTTCTTGTATCGCGGTTCTTTTATTTTTAGGTGGATGGGAATTTTTACCTTTTGTATCTTGGTCTAAACTGTCTGCAGTAGCTGGTGTATCTATTTATGAGCAAGGTTTTTGGTGGTTGCTTCCTGTTGCATGGTTTATGGCAAAGGTGTCATTTGTTTTGATTTTATTTATTTGGGTACGTTGGACTTTGCCGAGGTTTCGTTACGATCAACTCATGCGATTGGGTTGGAAAAAACTTATACCTCTTAGTCTGTTAAATATAGTGATTACAATGTTGATCGTGATGTGGGTAGTATAATGGAATACTTATTTTATACGTTTTCAGGATTGGCTATTTTGTTTTCATTGGGTGTAGTGTTTGCCCGTAACCCTATCTATAGTGGTTTGTCTTTGGTAACGACTTTGTTTTTTGTGTCCGGCATTTTTGTTTTACTTCATGCACCATTCATAGGTGTGCTCCAAATTCTTGTGTACACAGGGGCAATCATGGTCTTGTTTTTGTATGTGATGATGCTTCTCAATATTCAAGAAGAGCAAATCGTAGGAACCAGAAAACATTTGATGAAGTGGATGCATCTTCCGTTGATTGTGGTTATTTTTTTCATATTTAAATCATTGATTTTGGTTCCAACTTTCTCAGATATACCTGTAGACGAAAAATTTGGTTCTGTATTTAATGTTGGAGAATCTTTATTGGGTTCCTATGTTCTTGTTTTTGAGATCGCTTCAATTGTACTGCTTGCGGCAATGATAGGTGTTGTTGTGCTTACAAAGAAAACACAAAAGGAAAAACCATGATTGTTCCACTTGATCACGTGCTTCTGGTTAGTTTTGCACTCTTTTTAATTGGCTTGGTTGGGCTTTTCTTGCGCAAAGATGCGCTAACAATTTTTTTGTGTGTGGAGCTTCTATTGAATGCGGCAAACGTTGCGTTTGTCGGCGTTGCTAGAAGTATTGGAGACGTAACGGGACATGTTGTAGTTTTAATCGTAATTGCAGTTGCAGCAGCGGAGGCTGCCATAGGGTTGTCAATTGTAATTCGATTACATCAAAATAAAAAACCACTAGAAGTTCAAAAACTCAATGAGTTGAAAGGATGATGCTATGCCACTTTTATGGATGACATTACTGCCTTTTCTTGGAAGCATCGCTTTAGGAACTCGTTATATCATAGCACCACAAAAGAAAAACATGTTGTATCCTGTTTTGTCCTGTCTGGTTCTTTTGGTGAGCTTTGTTTTAGCAATTGGTATGGCATTTTCAGTTTTAGGTTCAGAAGAAGTTATTGTTTTTGATATTGGGTCTTGGATGTCAGCTGGAACGTATAATTTCAGAGCACGTTTATATTTAGATTCTTTATCTTCTATTCTTACACTTTTGGTTACGGGCATTGGTTTTTTGGTTCATCTTTATTCTTTGGGGTACATGCATGAAGATCCTAAAGTGATAAAGTACTTTTCGTATCTCAATCTTTTTTGCGGTTTTATGCTTGTATTGATTACTGCAAGTAGTCTTCCGCTCTTATTTGTTGGGTGGGAAGGCGTGGGTCTTTGTAGTTTTTTGTTAATCGGTTTTTGGTATCAGGATCAGGAAAAGTCTTTTGCTGGAAGAAAGGCTTTTATTGTCAATCGTATAGGAGACGCTGCATTTATTTTGGCGATGGCTTTAGCGCTTCATGCATTTGGTTCTCTTGAGTTTTCTGCAATCTCACCGATTGCATCTGTAACACATGAACACTTTGCATATCATTCAATCGGCAATATTGAATGGATTGCAATTTTACTTTTTATAGGATGTATGGGGAAGTCGGCACAATTTCCTCTTTATCTATGGCTGCCAGATGCAATGGCCGGTCCGACACCTGTGTCTGCCTTGATTCATGCGGCAACCATGGTCACAGCTGGCGTGTATGTATTGGGACGCTGTTCAGCCCTTTACGCTTCTGCACCCATGGCAAGTCATATTGTTACGATCGTAGGAATTTTTACGGCATTCTTTGCCGCGACAGTGGCTATTTTTCAGAACGATATAAAGAAGGTTCTGGCATATTCAACTGTAAGTCAATTGGGGTTTATGGTGTTGGCGATGGGCGTGGGCGCATATGCTGCAGGTATTTTTCATTTGGTCACACATGCATATTTTAAAGGGCTGTTGTTTTTGGGTGCCGGATCCGTCATTCATGGCATGCATCATGAACAGGATATTCGACGCATGGGTGGTCTAAAATCTAGAATGGTAGCAACAACAGTGACCTTTATGATTGGTTACTTGGCGATTATAGGATTTCCTTTGATGAGTGGTTTTTTTAGTAAAGATCATATTCTGCACCATGTAAGTCTTACTGGCAATGCGTGGTATTTTATTATTGTTCTTTTGTCTGCGCTATTAACAGCGCTTTATATGACAAGACTGATCGCGCTCGTTTTTCTTGGGTCAAATACACGTATCTCTTTGGTGAAAGCGCAAAAAATACATGAATCACCAAATGTAATGCTTATTCCGCTTTGGATTCTCGCCTTTCTTTCAATTGTGGGGGGGTGGAAATTCTTCTCTTTTTATCCTGTGTTGGAAAAACTGTTTCCAACCCATGCACATGGACACGCCTTGTGGCATATGACGGAAACATCTGTAGCAATCATTTCATCTGTACTTGTGCTTTTGGTGGCGGGATTCTCAATGAGATATTTTTTGAAAGCACCTGTTGTCATAGATAAAACCCCATCCTCTTTAGAAATTGCAGGTCAACGACAGTGGTATGTTGATGAGAGTCTGATGCAATTTGGTAGATATGCAATGGCATCGCTCTCAAAAATTTCAAACTTTATCGAAAAGATCATTGTTGATGGATTGATTGGAAATATAAAATTTGTTGTGATGTCTTTTGCAAGAGGCTTATCAGCTATGGTGACTGGGATCCCCCAAAGCTATGTGTTTTTCTTATTGCTCGGTATTGTTTTTATTATTTATTTTTCTATTGGGATGTGAGTCATGAGTTTTCTAAGTTTACAAATATTTTTCCCGTTTTTGTGTGGAATGCTTTTGTTGTTCCTTCCTTCATCAAAGCAGAAATATATTTGGAATATCACAATTGGAATTGCGGCAGTGACGTTTTTAATGAGCCTTATGTTGTGGACCCAATTTGATTTTTTGATACCAACTATTTTTCAATGGGAAGAAAGGTTTGATTGGATTCAAAAATATGGAGTGTATTATCATATCGGTGTCGATGGCCTAGGGCTGGTCATGGTGACGTTGAGTTCCTTCTTAACGCTTATCGCACTTTATCTAAGTCGGAATTCTATCCAAAAAAGAGTTAAAGAGTTCGCTTTTTCCATGCTCATGCTGGAAACAGCCATGATAGGAACATTTTGTGCATTGGATTTATTTTTGTTCTACGTTTTTTGGGAAATTGTGCTTCTTCCGATGTGTATTCTTATTGGTGTGTACGGTGGCGAGAAGCGTATGTACGCAACAAAAAAGTTTTTTGTTTATACTTTATTTGGATCGCTTTTTATGTTGGTTGGTTTGATCGCACTTTATAACATTAATATGACAAATCATGGCATGGTAAGTTCATCTCTTGTTGACATGACGCTCATGAAAGTACCAGCTTCACAGCAGTTCTGGCTTCTTATCGCATTTTTGTTAGCTTTTCTGATCAAGGTGCCTGTGTTTCCGTTTCATACTTGGTTGCCATTAGCGCACGTTGAAGCACCAATGGCAGGCAGTGTTATTTTAGCGGGCGTCCTTTTGAAAATGGGTGCATACGGCATACTGCGGTTTGCTATCCCTTTATTTCCAGATGCAATGATTCAAATTGCACCTTGGATGATTGCGCTGTCAGTGGTTGGCATTGTGTTTGGTGCCATGATGGCCTATGCACAATCAGATATTAAAAAGCTGATTGCATATTCAAGTGTAAGTCACATGGGTTTTGTGACCTTAGGAATTTTTTCACTTCATCCAACAGCACTTACGGGAGCGATGTTTCAGTTGGTTGCGCATGGTCTTTCAACTGGCGCGTTATTTTTGATGATTGGGTACATCTACGATCAGAAACACACCCGTGAAATGAGTCAATACGGAGGCATTGCTTCGGTAATGCCACGGTACACAGTCATATTTTTTGTAACAACACTGGCTGCAATCGGTCTTCCCGGTCTTTGTGGCTTTGTGGGTGAGTTCTTGATTCTTATGGGTGCATTTCAATCACATGTTATTTCTTCACCTGTCGTTATTATAGGTATCGCAGTTTCAGGGGTTGTTTTGGGCGCTGTCTATATGTTGAAGCTTTTTGAACATATGTTCTTAGGTCCTGTTACAAATGAAAAGAATCAAAAGCTTAAAGATTATAAATGGGGACAGCTTATTGCGATGGGTGCCCTTGTAATTTGTATGGTGTATTTAGGGATTCGTCCAAATTCACTTCTTCAAATATTGAAAATTCAACATGTTCAACCCGTTGAAATCAGTGTGGTGAAGGAGGTTCGACGTGTTCAGTAGTGATATCTTAATTCAAATAAGTCCCTACCTTTGGCTTACAGCGGGAGCATTTGTTGTGCTTGCACTGGGTTTGTTTGTCCAAAATGAGAAAAAGCCACTTTTTGTTTTAATCACATGTATGTTTTTGCTCCTGTCAATTTTGTCTATGTTCTGTATTGGCGATCCAGTCTACATAATGAATGGATTGTTGTTGCACGATAAGTTTGGTTGTTGGTTTGCTGTGCTTTTGCTTGTGAGTCTTTTTGTTGTTGTTATGATGATTCCATATCAAACAAAACTGGTTGCAGAATATCCGAGTGCAGTTCTCTCTCTTCTATTAATGAGTGCCTGTGGTGGGTTGTTTATGATTTTTTCCAACCATCTTGTTGTTTTTTTTGTAGGGCTAGAGTTACTTAGTATTCCACTGTATGTTTTGGTGGGATTAGGACACCATAAAGGTAAAAGTAGTGAAGCTTCATTTAAGTATTTTCTTTTGGGTGCAGTTGCAGCTGCAGTTTTTATTTATGGAACTGCATTGATTTGGTCCTCTACAAGCTCAATGCGCATAGATGAATTATTTGAAATTTTTAGATCTCCTTTATACCAGACATTGCCAAAAACGTTCTGGTTCGGTTTGAGTCTTGTTGTTGTGTCGCTTTTATTCAAACTTGGAGTTTTCCCTTTTCATTTTTGGATTCCAGATGTGTATGAGGCTGCACCAGCGTCGATCAATGCGTGGATGAGTACAGCGTCTAAAATTGCTGTTGTTGGAGTGTTGATCCGCCTGTTTTATATGTTTCCTGTTCTTGATTCATTTGAACCAGAGCACGTAACATCAAAATGGATGATTACAATGGGTGTATTTTCAATTTTTTCGATGATGTGGGGAAGTATCGGTGGATTGTATCAAAAAGATTTTAAAAGACTTTTAGGATATTCGACCATTTCTCATATGGGATATGTACTTATGTTTATTTCAAGTACATTTGGAAAATCATATGACGAAACTTTTGAAGTGTTATTTTTCTATCTCTGCATATATGTCATTGCAAATTTAGTTATGTTTTTGCTTATATCTCAATCCGAAGAGAAGCAAGACGTAACTGTAGATAACTGCAAGGGACTGGTAACTTCTCATCCAGTGATTGCATTAGGGTTTGCCTTTGGACTTTTATCGTTAGCGGGGTTGCCACCGTTTGCAGGGTTTGTTGCAAAATTTAAATTATTTTACTTTGTGATAGGTCAAGGTGGTATCTATCTTGTCATATTTGCTATTTTATCTAGCATTATTTCAGTTGTGTATTATTTCCGTATCTTGGCCAATATGTTTTTAGAAGATGGACATACTACATTTCAAGTTCAACAAGAAGGTCGTAGAATTTGGCTTATCTTGTTTTTAGCATTCTTATTGATTTTGTTTGGAATACTTCCACAAATTGTTCAAAATTGGCTATTCTAAGTTGGAGATGGACAAAGCCAATGTAGCGATTTTTCTCTCTGGTCAAGGCACAAACTTTGAGAGTTTGGCACAGGCTTGCGAATCAGGTGAGCTACATGCAAATGTATCGGTTGTTTTTTCGAATCAAACCAATGCGCCAGGTCTTGTGAGGGCTTCTCAGAGAAACATTCCCACCATTTGTATTCCTCACTTTTCACCTCGATCAGCCTTTGAGCAAAAAATACTAGATGCTTTAGGACCATACCCTGTTGATTGGATAGTTCTTTGTGGCTATATGCGGATTTTGTCTTCCCATTTTTTGTCACAATATCCCAGTCGTGTGATCAATATTCACCCATCACTTTTGCCAGCATATCCCGGAATAGGTGCGATTAAGAGGGCATTTGAAGCAAAGGAGAAGCGTATTGGGGTGACAGTTCACTATGTGGATGCAGGTGTAGATACTGGAGAGGTGATTATGCAGGAAACCATAGAGGTGCTGCCCTCAGATACCCTTCAAAGCGTCGAAGAGAAAGTTCACAAATTAGAGCATCGCGTGTATAAAAAAGCTATCGCCTCTCTTTTGGGTTAAAAAAATGAAGGTTTTTAAAGATATTTGTGTTGTTGGAACCGAACTGCCAGCGCTGATTGCAGGACGAATTTTGCAAAGAAAGGGCGCTAGGGTTCATTATTTTGAACATGCTACATATACCCAGTTTGATCCCACCATATGTGAATTTCTATCAGGTATTTTTATCAAGCCTTTGATGCAACGACTTGGATTTCACCCGCATGAAATCCAACAAATGCTACCATTGGATGTTCCAGCGCAATTTATTTGTAAAAACAAACGAATCAATTTCTTTAAGGACTCATCAAAACTTAAGAAAGAGTTGTTAAGAGAAGAGGTTGACGGTGAAATTTATACAATGCTTCACCGTGATTTGGAAAAAAGTTACAAAGTATTTTTTCAGATTTATCAGAGGGAAATTCAACTTTTTGAAAAAAATTTTCTTTTTCAAAAAGATTTGGAGTCTAAGCTAAAAAACAAAACATCAATACAGATGTTGAAAATGTTTCCACTGGATCAAATGATGGCGTTTTACAATCTTAAGCCGGGTTATGCACATTTTATTAAGTCTCTTGAGTTGGTTTTTTCCTATTATTTGTCTGAATACAGTAATCACTCACGCTTTACGCACCTTACGCATCTTCTTCAGGATTATGGGTATTACTCGATTTTGGGGCAATACGGCTTAAAGCAAAAGCTCAAAAGTCATCTCAAAGAAAAGGGCGCTGTTTTTGATACGTTTTCTAGTATTGAAAAAATACATCGATCCGGAAATAAGATACACCGAATACATTTTCAAGGTTCAAGCACACAAGACATTGAATTTTCAAAATTGGTCATCAATGGTAGCGCAAATGGATTTATAGCCTATCAACCTGAAGATAAAAAAATTCAATCACTCGCACATGAGCCACATTTGTATAAAACGGGCAAAAGATTATACTTTTTGTACAAAATTCATAAAAGTTATTTGCCGTTAGGTATACGAACGCAAGGTGTAGTGTTTCCAAAAAATATTGAGATTGATGATACTGAAAAGAGAAAGTTTCCGCGTGTGATCAGGTACATGCTTCACCTACCAAATCAGCAAGCAACTGATTATAAAACATACTTAAACCGTCTTGAAAAGGACTATGCACTTTTGGCGATTACTTACTTCGTTTCAAATGATTTTGCGCTGAATGAACAGAAAATAAAGCATGAAATCTTTCATACGATGTCGCGATTTATTCCATTTTTTATTGAGAAGAATGTTTCGCTTATACAGTCTTATGTACCTACAGAAAAACCTATGCCCGGGGATCTTAGGCAGGGTTTTATCTATGCAAGTCGTAAAAATGAAAACATAGGTTTGGCAGGCAATCCGATTGAGACAGATTTTAAAAATGTATGGAATTGTAATGAATCTAATTTTCCGACAATAGGTTTGGATGGACAAATTCTTACAGGCGATCAGCTTGCCCAAATGCTTTCGTGAGATGAAACCGGATCTTTTTCACTCTGACTTCGTTCTCACCTTCTTTTGAAATGCTCACGTAACGCAATGTACGCTGCGCTTTCAAAAGAGGTTGCGGCCTTGTCAGAATAAAAAATCTCTCGGTTTCTGATAAATTGAAAATATGTTTAAAAAAAAGATTATTTACTTTGCTAATGAGAATTTTAGTTATGCGTTGGATTTTGTGCGTTCAACAGATACAATGCCATCCAGATGTTCAATGTTCCCCTGTCTGTTTCTTGTGATGGGGGAAACGCTTCCCCCCTATCAAAGTGGCAAAGCCACTTTGATACACCTCCCTGCGAGTTAGGCATTGGATTTGGTGCGTTCGACAGAGATGATGCCATCGAGATGTTCGATGCTCCCCATCAATAAGCGCAATTGTTCGGCGTTTTGAATGGAAATTTCAAAAATGTTGAGTGCCATTTGATCCTGTGTTGTTGAGCAAGTTGCACTTGCGATGTTTGATCCACCCTTGGAGATAATTTTTGAAATTTCTGCCAAAATACCCGGCGTGTCTCTAGATATAACTTTAATTTTTACAATTCGAGTGATTGTGTCTTTTTGTGCCCAGTCCACGTCAATTTTTCTTTCAGGGTCCATGTCTAAAAGTCGAACACAATCGTTTTTGTGAACGGTAACGCCTTTACCCCTTGTAACAAATCCAATAATAGGGTCGCCCGGGAGTGGATCGCAGCATTTACCAAAACGAATCAATATATTTTCTTTGCCACCAACCAAAATAGGAGAGGTTGATGTTTTTCGAATGCTTGGAAGAGTAGAAGATATTTTTGAGATGATGCTTTCGTTGGTTTCCTTTTCATCGTGTAGAAGTGGTAAAAAATGAGATAACTCAATTTTTCCGTACCCAAGACCAAGAAATAACTCATCAATATGGCCGAGTTTAAGGTGATCAAGTATTTTTTTCAAAGTTCCGTTGTCTGTAATTTTTGTAATTGAAAGATCAATTTTTCGTAATTCACGATCCAGTATCTCTTGTCCAATCAGTTTTCCTGTATCGCGTTGTTCTTGTCGTAAAACAGATCTGATTTTTGATTTGGCTTTGGAAGTCTTAACAAAGTTTAACCAGTCTTTTGAAGGTAGCATGTTTGGATCAGTTATAATGTCTACAATGTCGCCATTGCGAAGTTGATGTCGTAAGGGAACCATTTTTTCGTTTACACGGGCACCTTTGCAATGGTGTCCAACCTCAGTGTGGATTCGATAGGCAAAATCGATGGGTGTGCTTCCTTTTGGAAGTTCAATAACTTCTCCACGAGGTGTAAAGACAAAGACTTCATCTGAATAAAGATCAATTTTGACAGACTCAATAAATTCATGAGAGTCGGGCAGATCCTCTTGAAGTTCCAGCATCCTTTTGATCCAATTAAGTTGCTCTAATTCTTCTTGACTGAAGCTGTCACCAGTTTTGTATGCCCAGTGCGCTGCAACTCCTTCCTCGGCAAACTTATGCATTTTGTGTGTTCTAATTTGTACTTCGATTCTGCTCCCATCAGGACCAATGACTGCAGTGTGTAGTGATTGGTACATATTTTCTTTGGGAAGAGCAATGTAGTCTTTGAATTTACCAGGCACTGGTTTCCAAATGCTGTGAATATAACCTAAAGCTTCATAGCACTGAGGGATTGTGTCTACCATGATTCGAAATGCAATTAAGTCTGTGATTTGCTCAAAATCAAGATTTCTCATTTCCATTTTTCTAAAAATCGAAAATAAATGCTTATAGCGTCCAGTAACTTCGCAGCTTAGTTTATTTTCATTCATGCGATCTTCAATCACTTCTAGAACCTTCTGAACGTAACGCGTGTTTTCCTTTTCCGATTTTTGAATGTTTTTACGTAGCTTTTCGTAGGCTTCAGGGTGTAGGTATTTGAAAGCTAGATTTTCAAGTTCAGTTTTAATCCATGAAATACCCAGTCTATGAGCGATAGGTGCGTATATGTCCAATGTTTCTTGAGAGATTGCTTGTTGACGATTTGAACTCATATGATCGAGTGTTCGCATGTTATGAAGTCTGTCTACAAGCTTAATAATAATGACGCGAATGTCTTTTGACATGGCCAAAAGCATTTTTCGAAAACTTTCATTTTGACGCACGTCTTTTGCTTGGAATGAAATTTTACTTAATTTAGTAAGACCGTCTACGATTTCAGAGACTTCTTTGCCAAATTCCTTTTCAATGCTTTTTAAAGGGATGTCAGTGTCTTCGACAATGTCATGCAAAAGACCTGCAACGATACTTTCTTCGTCCATGTTTTTATTGGCAAGAATATAGGCAACCTCAAGGGGATGAAGAAGGTAAGGGTCCCCCGATTTTCTTTTTTGCCCTTCGTGGGCATTTTCAGCCATGGCAAAGGCGCGCTTGATCATGTCAATATTGGCATTTTTCTTTGCCTTTTTGACTTCTGAAAGTATTGTCTCTATCGTTCTCATGTAGTTATAAATTTCGATTATAGCAGGAAGGTAAAATGAACGCGAGTTCAAGGTTAAAAGTGTGAGTCGTGAAGTTTCTCAAGCACAATCTCAAATTCTCAAAACACCTTCCGATTTATTGCAGGTTTTTGAAAAAGGGGCAAGACCTGCGTCAGAATTTTTGATTGGTATAGAATTTGAGCGGTTTGTGATAGACGCACAAAAGGGTACATCCTTGCCTTTTCGTTCAAGCGGGCCATGTATTGAAAAATTGCTTGCTGCATTTCGGGAAAAAACAAATTGGGACCCTGTTTTTGATCATGATGCGTTAATTTCTTTAACCCACGGTGGAAGCGCGATTACCCTTGAACCCGGGGGGCAGCTTGAGATCAGTGCGGCAGCCCATGCTCAATTGCAGGATTCGTTAGATGAAATTAAGCGTATTGTTGTTATTTTTGATGAAATCGGCAGAGAACTTCCGTGCTTTTATGCTCGGACTGCTGTGCCTCCAGTCACAACATTAGAAAATGCCCAATGGGTTCCAAAATCTCGCTACAAAGCCATGCGGCAATTTCACCAAAAGGATGAAGCTTTTTTAGAAATGATGACTGTGACATCTTCGATTCAAATCAATTATGATTATTTTAGCGAAGGTGATTGTAAATCTAAAATCATAGCCAGCAGCTTTTTGTCACCAATTTTGGCTGCATTGTTTGCAAATAGCTTCTTTGAGAATGGGAAGGTTAATGGGTTCTGTACAAGAAGAATGCAGATCTGGGATCGTTTGGATCCTAATAGATCGGGCGTACCCCCGTTTTTTATTGACGGTACATTCACATTTGAAAAATACCGAGATTACATGATGGATATACCAATGTATTTTATTTCCAGAGATGGAAAATACATTGATGTGGGGCACCTTACATTTCGAGAGTATATGAATACAAAGCCTTTTGGAGACGTTCTTGAACAAGATTGGCTTTTGCACTTAACAACAACTTTTCCGGAAGTTCGTTTAAAAAATCATTTGGAGTTTAGATCAATTGATTCCAATACACTTGATCTTGTCATGAGTAGTGCTGCAATTATTAAAGGGATTATGTATCACCCACAAAGCCTAGACCAAATATTGCAGATGTGTAAAGACGTAACCGCGTCTGATATTAAAAAAGCCACAAAAGATGTATCTGTTCAAGGTATGCAGGCATCATTTGCTGGTCGCAAAGTTAAAGACTATGTCGCTGAAATATTCCAGATTGCCAAAAGTGGTTTAGTGAATGATGAGCAGAGATTTCTTTCTTATGTTCGGCCCTATGTAGACGAAGGTTTGTCTCCTGCGGAGGTAAAGCTTAAAAACCTATCTCTTGCTGATGATATGGTTTGGAAGCAATTTTAATGAAATTACAATACTGGAAATATGCATTGCTTTGGGCACTCCTCATTCTGTTTTATTCAACGGATCGGTTTAGTTCCAACAATACCGATTCGATTTTTGCTACGGTTGTGAATTTTTTTTACAGTGGGTTAAATGCAGATCAAATGTATTTATTTCATATAAAATTTAGAAAATTTATGCATTTTTTTAATTATGCGATTTTATCTTGGCTTGCATTGTTTGGATTTACACTGTCTCTTAGGCCGCTTAAAAAATGGAATTTTAGAGTAGCCATGTATGCTGTTGTTTTTTGTTTATTTTGGGCGGTGCTCGATGAAACCAATCAAAGTTTTTCGCTGGTTCGTGGGGGCTCACTTCGAGATGTAGGACTTGATACAGTTGGAGCAATTTTTACACAAGTTGTTTTTTTTATACGAAAGAAATGTGTATGAAAAAAACAATCGGTGTCATCGATTCAGGTATTGGTGGTCTTACGTTTGTTCAAGAAATTCAAAAACAAAAATTAAACGTAAATCTTTTGTATGTTTGTGACTCACGAAACGTACCCTATGGCGGCAAATCTCAGGGTTTTATGAAAGAACGCATTGAGATCATGATGCAAAACTTGCTAGGTAAAAAAATCGATGCAGTTTTAATGGCATGCAATACGCTTACTGCTGAGACGATTGATGGTTTGCGAAGTAGGTTTCATTTGCCAATTGTTGGCATTGAACCCTACATGCGTCATGCAAAACTTACCACAAGCCAAGCAAAGTATGCTTTGATTCTAACGCCTGCAACATTTTCCTCAAAAAGATTTCAAAAGTTACAAATGGAAAATGATCCAGCGTCTAAGATTGATGTTTTTCCACTTACAAAATTAGCCATGTTGATTGAGTCTTTGAAAAACAATCCATTTGATGCAATTCGTGAAGAGGTGTCAAAAGAACTTTTGATCTTAAAAGACAAAGGGTACACGCATCTTATCTTGGGATGTACGCATTATACAATTATATCACGATGGATTGAGTCCTATCTTAATGTTGAAGTTGTAGACCCGACGCGCAATGTGATTGAGCATATGAAAATGATGCTGTCATTGGGGTCTTCTACGCCTGATGAATCGTTTTTATACAGTGAGGACTGTGGTGAACGCTGGGACTCAAAAGCTATGAAGGATTTCGCCTTTATGGACTTTGCGGTGTGATTATACAGGGATGTCCTCTCCAAGTGCTTGACATCCTGCATGAGGCTATATATTGGTTGTTCAACAACATTTAAAAAGGATAAATCGTGAAATTCTTTATTGATTCTGCCAACATAGATGAAATCAAAACAGCACTTTCTTGGGGTGTTTTGGACGGGGTGACGACCAACCCCAGTTTGGTGGCCAAAGAAGGCAAAAAACCTGACCAAATGTATGCGCAGATCTGTGAAATTGTACCCGGGCCTGTGAGTCTTGAGGTAGTGGGTCTTTCAACCAAAGAAATGGTTGAAGAGGGTAAAGCGTTACGCAAATATGGTGACAATGTCGTCGTGAAGCTGCCTATGACAACTGCTTCACTGGGTGCAACCAAGGAACTTGCTAAAGATGGCATTCCAGTCAACATGACACTTTGTTTTTCTCCTCTACAAGCCTTACTAGCTGCAAAAGCAGGGGCAGCATACATCAGTCCTTTTGTGGGCCGTTTGGATGATATTTCTGCTGTCGGGATGGATCTGATTGCACAAATTATTCAAATTTATGATCAGTACGAGTTCGATACAGAGGTTCTTGTAGCAAGTATTCGAAATCCAATTCATGCCTTGGAAGCGGCACTCATGGGCGCGGATGTGGCAACCATTCCATTTAAAGTGATGGAGCAGTTTGCAAAACATCCTTTAACAGACAAGGGTATTGAAACATTTTTAGCAGATTGGAAGAAGGTAACACATGCGTAAATTTATTTTTCTTATCGCTTTGGGGCTTTTGTGGTCAGTTCATGCGTGGGGCCAAGAAGAGCAAGCACCTGCGCCAGAAACATCAACAGTAACTTCAAGCAGAACAATGCCGACGCTTGAAAGACCCGACCCCATTTCTTGGAATGCGCGTTTGGGTGCTGGAACAGCCATTGACCCTTCTGTTTTTTGGCTTACATTTGAAGGGGAAGTGCAGCTTGATAAATTTTTGGCCATTGGTCCGAGAGCGCAAGTGGGTTTTGGTGATGTGACAACGTATACACTTGTTTCCATGGGACCCAGAATCACATTGCCGTTGGGTTTTTTTGAATGGTACTTTGGAGGCAGTGCAGGTCTAGCATATCGCGACCAAACCAATGTGCAATTTAGTAATTTTATGTTTGAGTTAAGCACAGGGTTAGAGATTTATCTTTTGAAAAATTTATCATTGGGTGGTGCTCTTCGTATGAACTGGATCAGTTCAAATGCGGTGGATAATATTCCTGTTGTTACAGGTTTTGTGTCAGGGCATTTTTAGAAGGAAATAAAAATATGAAAATCGGTGTATGCGTTAAGTCTGTTCCAGATACAACAGCAAAAATTCAAGTTGCAGCAGATAAAAAAAACATTGTTGAAGATGGTTTAAAGTTTGTAATAAGTCCTTATGATGAGTTTGCATTAGAGCAAGCGCTTCTTTACAAAGATCAAGATGCAAGCATAGAAGTCGTTGCGTTCACCTATGGTGGTTCCAAAGGACAAGATACGCTGCGTACTGCACTTGCAATGGGTGCAGACCGTGCCGTTTTTATTTCTGATGATAGTGTTGGTAGTGCCGACGGATTGGTGACAGCCAAGGTGCTAAGTCAAGCGCTGCAAAAGGAATCTATTGATGTGGTTTTGACCGGAAGACAGGCTATAGATGATGACAATGGTCAGGTTTCGCAAATGATCGCAGAAAAACTATCATGGCCGTATGTTACTGTTGTGAGTCAGCTTGAGATGAAAAGTGGTACATTTTTAGCTACACGTGATGTTGAGGGTGGTGCTAAAGAAGTCTGGCAAGTGCCAACAAAATCAGTAATTGCTTGTACTAAAGGTTTGAATCAACCGAGATATGCTTCACTTAAAGGAATCATGGCGGCAAAAAAGAAACAGCTAGATGTAATAACTGTTTCTGATCTAGGATTAGAAAAAATTGCACCCAACATAGAAATTGTAGATTTTGAATTACCGAGCACAGAGCGAAAAAACAAAATGTTTGAAGGTGCCACGCAGGAAAATGTTGACGCGCTTGTAAAACTCTTACGCGAAGAAGCCAAAGTTATATAAGGGAGATAAAATGTCGTCAATTCTAGTTTACGTTGAGCATAAAGATCAAAAAATTAAATCAACATCGGTTGAGCTTTTGGGTCAAGCGTTACGACTTACGCAAGATACAGGTTCAGATGTGAGTGCAGTTGTACTTGGCTCTTCAGTACAAAATGTAGTTGCAGAAATGGCCAACTATGGTGTGAAAAAAGTTTTTGTGTGCGATCATGAAAAACTAGCGCAGTATCATCCTACACACTACACCAAAGCTTTTTGTAGTGTGTTACACCAAGTAAGTCCAACATTGGTTTTGGCTACAGCAAGTGCGCAAGGGAAAGATCTTTTTCCAAGTGTAACTGCAAGAAAAGATTGTGCGATGGTATCTGAAGGTGTGGAAATCAAATTGGATCATGGCCAAATCAATGTAAAACGACCCATGTATTCAGGAAGATGTAACGCTTGGGCAAGAATTCGTAATGGTGTTTGCGCAATTGTTACATGCAGACCCAATGTATTTGATCGATATGAAAGCTTTCAGGTAACACAACCTGAAGTTGTTCAAGTTGCAGTTGAGTTTGATTCACTTACAGAATGGGTGTGTAAAGAACATATTGCGGGCAAAACAGATCGTCCAGATTTAACAGAAAGTTCAGTCATTGTTTCTGCCGGAAGATCTATTAAGGATGCGAACAATTTTTCTATTTTGGAAGAGTTGGCCAATGTGCTTGGAGCCGGTGTTGGAGCTTCTCGCGCTGCAGTGGATGCAGGATATGCACCTCATAGCATGCAAATTGGTCAAACAGGAAAAGTGGTCAATCCCAAACTCTATATTGCGTTTGGTATTTCTGGAGCCATTCAGCATTTGGCGGGTATGAGAACCAGTAAAGTTATTGTTGCAATCAACACGGACAAAGAAGCTCCCATTTTTCAGCATGCTGATTATGGCATTGTGGGGGATATGTTTGAAATTGCCCCAATGCTTACGGCTTCTGTAAAAAAACTTCTCTCGTAATTTTAGCCCTTGACGCTATAGAAATCGTGCTTACCTTAGTACTGTAGATCGCAGACATTAAAAGTTCTGTGATATCAATAAGTTATAAGGAGAATTTGCGTTATGAGTAAGATTATCGGTATTGATTTAGGTACAACCAACTCTGTAGTTTCAATTATGGAGGGTGGCGAAGCTAAGGTCATTCAAAATGAGGAAGGAAACCGTACAACCCCTTCCGTTGTGGCATTTCTTAAAGGTGGCGAGCGTGCCGTAGGTCAGGTTGCAAAACGTCAGTCCGTGACCAATCCAGAAAAAACCATTTTTAGTGTGAAACGTTTTATGGGTCGTCGATTTGATGAGCTAACAGACGCAGACAAAAAGGTGCCTTACAAAGTTGTTAAAGATGAAAAAGGCATGGCAGCGATTGAAATTGATGGCAAAACAATGAGTCCACAAGAAATTTCTGCGATGATTTTGGGTAAACTCAAAAAAGCAGCAGAAGATTATATTGGAAGCAAAATTACACAAGCGGTTATCACAGTTCCAGCATATTTTAATGATTCACAAAGACAAGCGACCAAGGACGCAGGTAAAATTGCAGGTCTTGAAGTAAAACGTATCATCAATGAACCAACTGCTGCAGCACTTGCATATGGCATGGATAAGAAAAAAGACCAAGTCATTGCAGTATATGATTTTGGTGGTGGAACATTTGATATTTCAATTTTGGAAGTAGGAGACAAAGTTGTTGAAGTAAAAGCAACTGGCGGAGACACGCACCTAGGTGGTGATGATGTCGATCAAGTCATTATTGACTGGTTGGCTGCAGAGTTTAAAAAAGACCAAGGACTTGATGTTTCAAATGATAAAATGGTCATGCAACGTTTGAAAGAAGCTGCTGAAAAAGCAAAAATTGAATTGTCTTCTGTTCAAGAGACCAATATCAATCTTCCCTTTTTAACAGCAGATGCTTCTGGTCCGAAGCATTTAAATGTAACACTCTCACGTGCACAGTTTGAAAAATTAGCAGCTCCCGTGATTGATCGAAGTAAAGCGCCATGTGTTAACTGTCTTAAAGATGCAGGTGTAAGTGCATCTGAAATTGATGAAGTTATTTTGGTGGGCGGTTCAACGCGAATTCCTTATGTACAAAAAATGATTAAGGATATTTTTGGTAAAGAAGGAAGCAAATCAGTCAATCCTGATGAGGTTGTTGCAGATGGTGCTGCCGTTCAGGGTGGAGTGCTTGCAGGAGATGTGAAAGATGTACTTCTTCTCGATGTGACACCTCTTTCTTTGGGTATTGAAACACTTGGTGGTGTGATGACCAAATTGATTGATCGTAATACAACCATTCCAGTTAAAAAATCTGAAGTGTTTTCAACTGCAGCAGATAATCAACCCTCAGTTGATATTCATGTGCTTCAGGGTGAAAGAGAAATGGCAAGTGGAAACAGAACACTAGGACGTTTCCAACTCAATGATATTCCCTCTGCACCGCGCGGCGTGCCGCAAATTGAAGTGACATTTGATATCGATGCAAATGGTATCGTCAATGTTTTTGCCAAAGATAAAGCTACAGGCAAAGAGCAAAAGATAACCATTAGCAATTCATCGGGTCTTTCAGATGACGAAATCAGCAAAATGGTGAAAGATTCAGAGTCACATGCAGAAGAAGATCGCAAGAAAAAGGAAGAGGTTAATACCAAAAACCAACTTGATTCAATGATCTACACAACGGAAAAAACCTTGAGTGAAAACAAAGACAAGCTTCCTCAAGATAAAGTTACACCATTAGAAGGTGCATTGGCATCGGCCAAAACAGCCCTTGAGAGTGGTGATGTAGATGCGATGAAAAAAGAAATTGAGAACCTAACATCGTTGAGCCATAAAATGGCTGAAGAGATGTACAAAAATACACAGCAAGCTGGATCTTCTCAGGAGACTTCACAGACCAACGGATCAACCAATGGTTCTGGTCCCAAAGACGATGTCATAGACGTAGAACATCAGGACGTATAAAAAATATAATAAAAACAATATGATAGGGCTCATTGTGGAGTGGCTTTCACGTGGGCCCTTTTTATAAGGTTCAAATTGACTTAAAGCGTCAATTTTGATAGATTGCGGCTTGTATGAAATATTTTCAATTCATATTGGCTGTCTGGATGGTGTTGGGGTTTTCAAAAGCTTCTAGCGCAAACACGATCGATGCAGAGGTTTGCAAATCACTATTTGATACAAAGCATGTGGGCCTTATTTCGTTGTCATTTCGAGAACCTGAAAAGATTGTACCCGGTTGGACAACGCGAACAACATTTGAACCCATCAATGGTCTTTTGTCGGTTATACGTTCCATTGAGCCGCTAACAACTCAAGATATTCAAAAAAGAGCTTTTTACTATTTAATTCCATTTAATCAAGATTACACAGATTATGTTACGCCAAAAGGATTCGAACGTGTAGATGCAAGGCTGCTTTCCATTGATGTTGATAACTATATTGTTCCAAGCACACTTAACCACGAAGAGGATGTGCTCTACGGTTTTTCACAGCCCTTTTATGCTTATGAAAATCTACCGACGAACTTATCTTTTGCCTTTTTGTATGAGGGGGTATCATGTGAATGTCTTATGGTGGATGGTACAATGGATGAACAGTCCATGAGCAGATCATTCAATTATACTGACAGCGAATTGCTATGTAACAGTCAAATATTCACATCCAAAGAAGGAATTGAGTAATGAAGAAGTTTTTTGTTTTATTTTTACTAATGGCAGGATCAAGCAACGCGCAAATGAACTATTCATCAGCTTGTTTAGAGCAATATGGATTGAATATGCCTATTGTGAATACAGCGTTTTTTAAACCAGCCAATGTTGATTTAAATAAAAGTGATTGCAGATTTACTGACGATGAAGGTAATAAGTACAATACAAATCGATATATAACCACATTTCAAAGCTACTATGGGTCACCTGAAGTTAATCATCTTGTATATGTTGAAGATAATACGTCCTTTATTAAGTATCTTAAAAGAACAAAAGGAATTTTGTTTACTGTTACTGGGCAAACTTCTAGTCAAAATGTGTACTTCAGTGGGGAATACATACCGGGATTAATGTATGTCTTTCAAATGCAAGATAATGATAGAAAAGATATTTCTTGCTTGTGTCAGTTTTTTGAGGGTGATGATGAGTATGGGGAAGCAGAGTGTAATTTTTATATCGCACCAGTGAAAGAATTTATTCAAAAATCCGCATCCATTAAAGAAAAAGTAGAATGTAAATAGGAAATGAATATGAAAAAAATAATCATTATATTGCTAGTGTTTGGAATCTATCAAACTGCTTGGTCTTATACAGACCAAGATATCTGTGAACGAAGTACCATTTGGAGTAAGAGTACAAACGTTACTTTTACAATGAGTTTGGCTGAAAGGATTCGACCTCAATCAAGAGAAAAATTTGTAAGCTATGTTTTTGATAGTTACAGGTATTACAAAGACCAAGAAAATTCAAAAAATGAAGTATTTATACAGCTGCTAACCGATGTGGAAAATAAATGGAAACATAACGACATTTTGATGTCGATCCCCGGAGAGGTTGAGCTCACACTTGAATCAGACGCCAAAGATGCCAATCCTGTTCGAAATATTTATCAATATCCTTTTACATTTTATGCACTTCCTTCAGAAATTGCTGATCAAGATGAGCAGTCTTTTAAGGATAAGTTTGTAGAAGCAACTGAAGTGAAGGAAATCTATACAGGTGATGAAGAGGTTGCAACCATTGAAAATGATGAAATCGAGGTTGAATCCGATTTAAATGTTCAATACCAAAGTATGATACGCATTCCCGCAAATTATGGTCCGTTTTTTATGATGTTTCAGTTCGAGATGGATGAAAAGCACGAATGTAACTGTGCTTTTTCAAATATCAATACAAACAACCCAAAAATGAATTTGTTAACATGTTTTTATAAGAATAAATTCAAAGAATCACGCTATTTTAAGAAGAAAACTGAAAGATCTGAAACAAAAATTCAATTTTAGTTTTTTAGACATTCCTGCATGTACTCTATAAGTGGTCCAAGGGTTTTTCGTTGAAGAGCACTGATACCTATCCCATCGTGACGTTGTATTAATTCGAACAATATCTGCTGGTCTACATTGTCCATTTTATTAAATACCTTGATTTGAGGGATGTCTGATGAACCAAGCTTATGCAAAATTTGCTCTACAATTTGAATATGCTTTTCACAATGAGGATTGGATGCATCGATAAGGTGTAAAATAAGTGAAGCGTCACGAATTTCCTCAAGCGTTGCTGCAAATGCATCCATGAGCGCTGGGGGTAGATCACGAATAAATCCTACTGTATCCGTAAGAATAATTTCTTGATCCTGAGGAAAACGAAGTCGTTTAGAAAAGGGATCAAGGGTGGCAAATAGCTTATCTTCAGCGAGCGCTTTGGATTGTGTTAACGTATTAAGAAGCGTAGATTTTCCCGCGTTGGTATAGCCAACAATAGAAACAATAGGTACTTTGTTTTTGTTTCTCGCTTGTCTCTTGATCATTCGAGTCTCTTTGATTTTATCAATCTCTCTTTGGAGCTTGGCAACTTTTTCACGCGCACGTCTTCTATGGATTTCAAGTTTGGTTTCACCGGGGCCTCTTCCACCAATGCCACCGACCAATCGAGACATTTGGGTGTTTTTCTCGCGAAGGCGGGGCAGGGTGTATTGAAGTTGAGCAAGTTCAACTTGAAGTTTCCCTTCGTGTGTTTTTGCTCGTTGCGCAAAGATATCTAATATGAGTTGTGTTCTGTCAATGATAGGAACTTCAGTGTGATCCCCTACAATTCGAAATTGGGTGGCTGTTAAGTCCTGATGAAAAAGTATCATGTCCGCATTTTTAGAGATAACGTCTTGAACCAAGTCCTTGGCTTTGCCCTTACCATAAAAATATTTAGGATCAGGTTGTGGCCGTACTTGCGCAATCTTGCCAACAATAGACAAGCCTGCTGTTTTGGCTAGTTCAAGCGTCTCTTCAATTTCATCATCAATATTTGCTTTGTTTTCAGGTGTAATCAAGTAGCAGAGAATCGCTTTTGTTTTTGTATCAAAAACATACGCAGCTTGAATAATTTTTTGAAACTCATCTTCAAGGTTTTCCACCCATTCATCAAAAGGAAAGTCTATGTCCAAGGCGGAGTCAAACGTTGTTTCCTCGATGGAGTCAAAACCGGAAGCCTCAGGCTTAAGGTGGCCAAGATGAAAAAAACCGGGTTGTCCTCTGTCTTCAACTTCAATGCAACCAATGGCATCTAGTCGTCGGTCATAAAGTATGTTCCTATCCTTTTTTGAGAAACCTTTTTGATTGAGTTTTGTAAAAAGCAGTCGATAGCCTGATAAACGGGTTGAAGTGGCTCGCAAACGTGTAAGGAGGGGGAAATCAATGTCAAAATTGGTGCCTACAGAAACAGCTTCAATGTAGCCTCGTCGATCAACCATGATTCCAACATTTCGATCGAGTTGAAAGGATAACTCACATAAGTGTTTACTTAATTCCCATGTGATAATTTTTTTCGTGGGGATTTTCTTACGAAACAATTTGAGCAAATCATTTTCTTGTTTTTTGCTTAATCCACGCGTTTTGCCAAAAAGTTCTTTAGAAATACTAGGCTCCTATTGATTGAATCTTTTGAATTTCTTTGGGGGTGAGTTTTCTTACTTCTCCCGGCTTAAGATCAAGTAGTTTAATAGGACCAAATTCAGTGCGTACCAAACGAATAACAGGGTGATCTAGACGGAGCCAGATACGTTTTACTAGATGTTTTCGACCTTCTGTTATGGTCATGGTGATCCAAGAGTTTTCTTTAAGTATTTTTTCTAGTTTCACAAAAGACGGTTTGATAAATCCATCATCAAGCTTTATTCCTTTTGCAAGTTTTGCCATTGTTTCTTTGCTAGGAACACCCTTAACTTTCACGCGATACGTTTTCTCTACATGATAGGTGGGGTGTAGCATGCGATTAGATGCTTCTCCGTCATTGGTTAATAGAAGAAGCCCCTCAGCGTCAAAATCAAGTCGTCCTACCGGAAACACATGAGTGTCAAAAGTTTTAATTAAATCACCCACACAAGGTCTTTTTTCAGGATCTGAGATTGTTGTTACAACATTTTTGGGTTTATAAAGTGCGTAGTAGTGCTTTTTTCGGTTGGGTTTTCCAACAACAACGCCATCGACTTCAACTTCATCTTGATCAATATCTACTTGTACACCATGCTGTTTGATCACTTCTCCATTGATAGAAACACGACCTTGAGCAAGTAACTCGTCGGCTTTTCTTCGAGAAGCAATGCCAAGTTGGGCAAGGTATTTATTGATACGAAGTGTCTTAGACATGAGGTTTAATCAACTGCGATGAGTTTGCCATCTACTTCTTCTGCATCAACAGGAAGTATGTTTTCGTCTTCAACACGTTTTTCAATGTCAGAGGGTTCGTGATCCGGAAAAAGTGTTTGAAGTTTTTTCATGCTATCTTCACCCAGTTCAGTGTACTCTTTTAGAGGAGGAAGATCAGAAAGGTTTTTTAAATTAAAGAAGGACAAAAATTCTTTGCTCGTGCCGTATAAAAGAGGGTGTCCGGGCTCATCTCGTTTGCCTAGAATTCTAACCAACCCACGTTCAAGAAGCATGCGAATAACACCTGAAGAATCAACACCACGAATCTCGTCAACTTCAGGTCGAGTTACAGGTTGGCGGTAGGCAATAATCGAAAGAGACTCAAGGGCTGCTCGACTTAGGCGTTGTGGTTTTGCTTTTTGAAATCGAATGATCCAATCCTTATTATCCACTTTGGTTCGATATTGATATCCACCACGCACCTCTACGAGTTCAACACCGGTTTCTGATGATTGATTGATATCAATAAGTTTTTGAATAGATTCTTTGATTTGCTTAGTAGAAAACTCTGTCAAAACTTCTTCAAGCTCAGATAAGCTAAGAATGCGATCTGATACAAAGAAAAGTGAATCTAGAATCGAACACAATTTATCCATGCTGATGGAGTTTTCTTCAGTTTGTGTTGGTTTCGTCGAATTCTGTTCCGTCATACGTCCAGGCTCCTTGATAAAATGATTCTGTAGGCATTAAATAAATATCTTCAAAATCTGTTGTTTGAATTACTTTGAGTACACCACGCTTCATCATAGCGAGTACTGCTAAAAAACACGCTACAACTTCACCATACGAAGGTTTTTTCTTGTTAGAAAAAAGTTCTGTAAAAGTCATTTTTTCGCGAGAACTACGCTTGATTCTCTCTTGAATAAAAGTAGCACTATCCGCAATTGAAAATTGATCAGTTTCTACGTCATGGGAGTGGTCAATATGAAGGTGATCAAGGATGCGGTGAAAGCTCTCCACCAACTTAAAAACACTGATTTCAGCTAGATCAACTGGTTCATCAGGGTGGAGTTTCTTCGTTTTTACATCTCTAATAAAAGTGTCTCTGTCCAGTTGTATGGTTTCGTCCAATTGTGAGGCAGCATTTTTATATTTTTGGTACTCAAGAAGTCTACGGACCAGTTCTTCTCGTGGGTCTTGACCTTCTTCCATTTCTTCTTCCTCAGTTGGATCAGGAGGAAGTAGCATTTTTGATTTAAGATGGGCGAGTGTTGAAGCCATGAGTAAAAATTCACCCGCAATATCCAAGTTTAAGGACTGCATTGTGTGAATATATTGAATATATTGATCTGTGATTTGTGAAATAGGAATATTAAAGATATCAATGTTGTTTTCTTTGATGAGGTGCAAAAGAAGGTCCAGTGGGCCTTCAAATATCTCTAATGCAACATGGTAGGGATTGTTTGATACTTCAAATGTTGTTTGTTCTTGAGTCATGTTATGCAAGGTGGAGTGTGCTTCGCACTTCTTCTATCGTGGTTTGGGCTGTTTGTCTTGCTTTTTGACAGCCGTGATTCAGTATATCTTGTACCGTATCAGGATCTTTTTCTAGGTCAAGCCGTTTCTCGCGAATAGGTTCTAAGTATTTATTAATATTAGGTAATAACATCTTCTTGCAGTCTACGCATCCAATGGTAGCGCTTGTGCATCCAAGGCGTACTTCCTTTTGAAGGTTTTCATCAGAGTAAAGTGTATGGAGTGGAAAGAGATTGCATGCATCTGGGTTTCCTGGGTCCTGACGTCGTAGTCTCTGTGGGTCTGTCATCATACCTCGAATTTTGGTCTCAACGACATCTTTTGGGTCCGATAAAAGAATAGAGTTATTGTATGATTTTGACATTTTCCTACCATCTGTACCTACAATCTTTGGAGTGCTTGTAAGAATTGCCTCAGGTTCAGGGAAAAGTGAGGTTTTTGTGAGGTGGTTGAATCTTCTGGCGATTTCACGGGTCATTTCCAAGTGCGGAACTTGATCTTTGCCGACAGGAATTTTTTCTGCTTTGTAGATAAGAACATCTGTGGCTTGCAGTACGGGGTATCCAAAAAATCCTAAATTTTGAATGTCTTTGTCTGTAATCTGTTCCTTCTGCTCTTTAAAAGTTGGATTTCGTTCCAGCCATCCCAAAGGCGTAAACATCGATAAAAGAAGATAGAGTTCTGCATGCTCCTTGATTTGAGATTGAAGGAAGATCACAGATTTTGTTGGATCAACGCCAACGGCCATCCAATCCATGACCATCTCAAAAATATTGTTCTTGAGTGCGGATGTGTCTTGGTAGTCTGTTGTTAGCGCATGCCAATCCGCCACCAAGAAAAAGCATTCGTGTTTTTCTTGAAGTAACAACCAATTTTGTAGCGCGCCAAAGTAGTGTCCAATATGAAGTTTGCCAGTGGGGCGCATGCCAGAAACTATTCGCATGCGATGTTTATATCCTGCTTATGCTCGAATGAAAACCTTAAAAATCTGCGCTTACACCCATGAAAGTAGGTAATGAACAATGAGAAAGGCTGGTATCAATAGGTAACGGATGACGCCTGTATAAAGCAGTATAATTAAAATAAAAAAACCGTACCTTTCAATCCATTCAAGTTGAGGTGAGAGTCCGGGAAATAGACCTCGTAGTACACGACCGCCATCAAGGGGAGGCATTGGTAGAAGATTGAAAAATGCAAGAAGTACATTCAGGTATACCGCAAAGATGAGCATCATCTTGATTGGATTGTTTTGTCCGATATCAGTTACGCTCTGAAGCGGTGATACAGACGAACTTGGAAAAAACACAGCCAAGCAACCTGTAAATACCACAGCAAGTATCATATTTGAGATGGGTCCAGCTGCTGCAACCCACATGCCCTGACGAATGGGATTTTTTAAATTGCGTTCATTAACTGGTACTGGTTTGGCCCAACCAATAATCGGAATAGAAGTCAAAAAACCAACAACAGGAAAAATGATTGTGCCCAGTGGATCGATGTGGGCGACAGGATTCATAGACAGTCGACCCATCATTTCTGCTGTTCGGTCTCCAAATTTTTTGGCTGCCCAAGCATGTGCGAATTCATGGAAAGAAAGTGAAAAGATAAACGGTACCATCCAGAGAATCAGTGTTGATATTTTTTCAGCCATAATTGTGCCTCAAGGGTTATCAATTTGAAGTCTAAAAATCAATCTTTGCGCTTAGCGCGTGGGTGAAACTTTTCATAGGATTTTTGAAGTTGGGATTTGCTGACCTCTGTATAAATTTGTGTGGTGGAGAGGCTCGCGTGGCCTAGCATTTCTTGTAAGGACCGCAAATCAGCACCTCCTTCTAAAAGATGAGTGGCAAAGCTGTGGCGTAGGGTGTGCGGACTTACTTTTTTGATACCTGCCAACGTGGCATAATGTTTAATGCGATACCAAATGCTTTGTCTTGAAAGTGGTTTTTTTTGATGACTCACAAAAAGAATGTTGGTTTGTGGTTTCCATGCCGGACGTACATCTTGCGCATATTTAATAAGCCAAACTTGTGCTTGTCGAGAAAAAGGTACGATGCGGGTTTTGTCACCTTTTCCGTGAACTCGAACCATTTGTTCGTCCCATGCAATGTCCGATATTTTTATACCAATCAGTTCACTTACACGTAAGCCGGAGGCGTACATGAGTTCAAGAAACGCACGATCACGAATGCCCAATGGGGTTTCGATGTTGGGTTTTTCAATAAGCGCGATTGCTTGTGATTGTGTAATAGGGTGTGGAAGTGTTTTGGGTCTTGCTACAGAAGGAAAAGTTACAACCACGTCTTCATGAAGTATTTTTTGTTTTCGTAGGTAGTTCAGGAAACTTCGAACAGCCGAGCAGGCACGTAAGATGCTTTTAGATTGATAATGCAATGTTGCAGAAAGGTAGGTAACAAAATTTGTAATATGGGAAGTTTGAATTTTGTTGATGTCATGTGTGTTTTGTTTCTTTTGTAAAAACTGCGTAAAAATTCGAACATCTCTTTGGTAGTTTTCTACGGTGTGTTTTGAGTGCTGAAGAACGGTTCGGTGGTATTCTAAAAATTGCTCTACAAGCAATTCCATTTATTTGACCAAATTTAATTTAATATTTGCGTCTTTTTGGTCTTGAGTATGTTGAATTTGATTTCGACCTTTTTCCTTTGCTCTGTAAAGCTGTTTGTCAGCTGCACGAATAAGATCGTGGTAGTCCTGAAAGTTGTCTTTAGCAAGAACGGAAATGCCAATGCTCACTGTTACAGGTACTTGCTTTTTATCCAGTGTAAATTGAGTAGATTCAATTTTCTTACGAATTTTATCGCCAATTGAGATCGCTGTTTCTAGATCTGTGTTGCGAAGTAAAAGAATGAATTCTTCACCACCATATCTTGCGAACAAATCCTCTTGTCGTTTTGTCTGGTCAATTGTAGTTGCAAATTGTTTCAGAAGTGAATCTCCTGCTAGATGTCCAAAGGTGTCGTTTATCTTTTTAAAAAAGTCGATATCAAAAATCATAAGTGAAAGAGGGGCATCATGCCGCTTGGAATAACTAAACTCCATTTTTAAACGGTCAATAAAGTATTTCTTATTATACACCTGTGTGAGGTAATCTTTGTTGGCAGCATTATAGAGTTGCTCGTTGAAGCTATCTTCAATTTCATCAACATAATTAAATTTAAGGACAGTTACGCTTCCAACCTGAATGCGGTCACCGTCTTGAAGTTGATGTCTTTTGATTTTTTCGCCATTGACCAACGTTCCATTGGTACTTCCAAGGTCTTCAATGTATACATAATTGGTTGTAGATTCAATTTTGGCATGGATGCGGGATACGTCTTCATCATCGACAAAAATTTCACACATTTCATTTCGGCCAATGTACATCTCGTCGTTTTCAACGTCATATTTTCGGCCAATATCAAGCCCGGCAAGAACAACGAAATTTGCTTTCCGTGTTTCACGGGAGTCTGTTAAATCAACCGTATCCCGGCGTATGGTTTTGTCATCTTTCATTTTCGCGCCCCATTGTACCATAAATGGCAGCCTCAAATGAGCTAAAATTGACACATTGATCATCTATTTTTTGCTTTGAAAAAAACATTCTAACTTCTTGAAATTATAATGTTTATTCTCTCGCATTTTTTGTAGCTGTAGGGGGTTGTAAAGTTCACAGCGTAAGGGAAGGCTCGTTAGCTATACAAGCCTCAAAAAACGGTTATACTTTGCCTTTCATGAAGGAAATAAATGACTTTGATCAAGCGGGTCTAGAACTCACCATCTTAATGCCGTGTCTCAACGAAGCGGAGACATTGGCAACCTGTATTCAAAAAGCGAAAGCCAGCATTGAAAAGTTGGGCATTCAGGGTGAGGTCTTGATTGCAGACAATGGATCAACCGATGACTCGATCCAAATTGCTACCCAAAATGGCGCACGTGTTATTCAAGTTACACAAAAAGGCTACGGCAATGCACTCAAGGCAGGCATCAACAATGCAGCAGGAAAGTATATTATTATGGGAGATGCTGACGATAGCTACGACTTTCTTCATCTAGAACTGTTCGTTACCAAACTACGAGAAGGGTATGACTTGGTGATGGGCAATCGTTTTCAAGGGGGTGTTCAAAAAGGTGCTATGCCATTTTTACATCGCTATCTTGGAAATCCTATTCTTTCCTTTATCGGGCGTCTTTTTTTTCGCATTCCCATCGGAGATTTTCATTGTGGCCTACGAGGTTTACGGAAAGAACGGATTCAATCTCTTTCTTTGGTTTGTGATGGAATGGAATTCGCCAGTGAGATGGTTGTCAAAGCTGCAAAGAAGAATTTGTATATATGCGAAGTGCCTACCACACTGTCGCCTGATGGACGGTCAAGGCCACCCCATTTGCGAAGTTTTCGAGATGGGTGGAGGCATTTAAAGTTTTTACTCATTTACAGCCCACGTTGGCTTTTTCTCTATCCGGGAGCTTTTTTATTGGGAACAGGTCTTTCAGCACTGATCTTACTTTTTCAGGGGCCGATACAGTTGTTTTCTATTAAGTTTGATATTCATACTATGCTCTACGCTTCGGCCAATACTATCATTGGCCTTCAATTGGTTAGTGTCGCGATGCTTATCAGGCAACTGGGCACAAAGTTAAAGCTTTTTGATTCCAATCGATTTTTGAACGTAATTCAAGAAACCTTAACGATTGAATTGCTTTTGGTTTTAGGTTTACTGGCTGTTCTCGCAGGAACGTTATGGACATTAGATGCATTAAGTATTTGGAAAAATGCTCGGTTTGGAACATTATACCCATCGCAAACTATGAGAACGGTTATCATGTCTGTAACCTTGACGATTTCCGGCGTCCAAATTTTTATTTATTCCTTTTTTACCTCTGTGATTGATTTCTTTTCTAGCTCTGGAGTTAGAAACGTCGATATCTAAGTTTTTTATGACAGGTCAAATGACCTGTGATACGAAGCCAGCATGAGCCAATTGATTTACGAAGGTAAGGCCAAAAAGGTTTTTACAAGCGACACACCTGATCAGTACATCTTATATTTCAAAGATGATGCAACAGCGTTCAATGCACAAAAAAAAGATGTAATTGAGGGAAAAGGTGTTCTAAATCAAAAAATTGCGACCCAAATTTTTCAATATTTGATCAAACATCAAATTCCAACCCATTTTGTTGCCTCGATTAGTGATCGAGAGATGAAAGTAGATGCAGTTCAAATTATTCCAGTTGAAGTTATCATAAGGAATATTACTGCAGGCTCCTTGTGTAAAAGATTGGGTATTAAAGAAGGAATCACGTTAAAAGAACCGCTTGTAGAGTTTTGTTATAAGAATGATGCATTGGGTGATCCATTGATGATTGAAGAGCATATCTATATTCTTGAGCTCGCTACAAAAGAGGACATCGCATTGATCAAAAAGCAGTCATTGCGTATTAATGAGTTGCTCCAAAAGATGTTTTTAGAATTGGGTATTGTTTTGGCTGATTTCAAATTAGAGTTTGGCAAAAATAAAAAGGGCGAAATTGTTTTGGCCGATGAAATCACGCCTGATGGTTGCAGACTTTGGGACAAAGAAACTGGAAAGATTTTAGACAAAGATCGATTTCGAAAAGACCTAGGTGGTCTTGCGGAAGCCTATACAGAAGTACTAGAGCGTCTATCTAAATTTTAGCTTCTTACTTGCAAAATAATTAAATAGGTTCACTTGTATCAAACCTGATTTTGGCATGGATCATATTCCTACCAGGCTCCATTCGCGTACGCTCACAGTCGCCTGTACGAAATATGATCCATGCTTCTACCTTAAATTATCCTTTCTTAAAGAAATACTGTCGACGCAGATTCAATCTAAAATTCATATGGATCGGGGAAAAAAGAGAAAATGGTCAAATTGCATGAAGCAATTTGTCCTTTTTCTTACACTTCTCCACTTTTATATCACGTGATTTGATCAATATTGGTTGAAAAAGATTTCATATGCATTTCGTACAAAGTCGTTTGCAGCGAACGTACGTGAGCGGAGGCGACTTTGGTAGGAATGTATATGGGATCAGGGAACGTTCTTATACTATAGCAATATTTTTTTGCTTTAATCGTTTTTATCTTTTAGCCACTGATACGCATTGATAAACGATTGCAACCAAGGTGATACTTCATGATTTCTTTGGTGTAGTGGGTAATGTGCCCAGTTGTATGGAAAAATGGATCGTTCAATGTGAGGCATGGTGACCAAGTGTCTTCCATCTTCTGATGCAAGCATGGCAGTATCAAACTGTGATCCATTTGGATTGGCTGGAAAATCACTATACGAAAATGCGCCAACAATGTTGTACATTTGTCTTTCTAAAGGAAATGAAAATCTTCCCTCACCATGTGCGGACCAAATGCCCAATGTAGATCCTTCTAATGATGAAAGCATGGGGGAGTTGTTGGGAAGAATTTTTACAGATGTAAATCTACATTCAAATTTGTTTGAAGCATTAAAAAGCATTTTTGGTTTTTGATCATGCTCGGGGTGAATTAAGCCCAATTCTATAAATAGCTGACAACCATTGCATATACCGACTGAAAGTGTATTTTTTCGGTCAAAGAAATTTTGAAGTGCTTTGTTGGCTTTCGGATTGTATTTGAAAGCGCCTGCCCATCCTTTTGCACTGCCCAAAACATCAGAGTTAGAAAACCCACCAACAGCCCCAATAAAAGAAACAGATTCCAAGGTTTCTCTGCCCGCAATTAGATCTGTCATATGTACATCAAGCACATCAAAACCAGCCATATGCATGGCATTGGCCATCTCTCTTTCGGAGTTGCTTCCTTTTTCGCGCAAAATGGCCGCCTTGATTTTCCTTTTTGGAATGGTGGGGCGCTTGCCAGAAAAATCGTTTGGAAATTTGTAGGCTAACGGTTGTTGGTCCAAGTTATCAAAGCGCTTTTGTGCAAAAACTTTACCAGATTGAATTGTATCCAATGCGACGGATGTTTTCATCCACGTTTTTCGAAAAGTGGGAATATCAAAACTGTAGTGCTGGTCGTGGTTTGTGATGTTGAGATTATTTTGCGCAACAACTTCTCCAATTTTAATACATGTAAGATTTTCTTTTGAAATCAGGTCATCAATGGGTTGTGTGGTTTGAAATACAAGGCTCGCATTTTCAGAAAATAAGAGTCGAACGGAATCAGTTTCTCCAAGGGCTGTTAGGTCAATTGTGGCGCCAAGGTTCGTATCCGCAAAGCACATTTCTAGTAGTGTGGTTATAAGACCGCCACTACTAACGTCATGGCCTGCAACGATTTGATTGTCAGCAATGAGCTTCTGAACAAATGAAAATGCTTTTTTAAAAAAAGATATATTTCGGATGCCCGGTGTTTGTGTACCAATCTTATTTTGAATTTGAGCAAATGATGACCCTCCGAGGTAATAATCATCTTGGGACATATTGATGTAGTAGATGGGTCCTTGGTTGAGTGTAAAAACAGGTTCGACAACTTTATGAAGAGCGCTAACTTGCGCAACGGCTGATATGATCACCGTGCCGGGCGCAGAAACTTCCTGATTCTCATATTTTTGCTTCATGGATAGGGAATCTTTTCCAGTTGGAATATTGATGCCAAGATCACATGCAAAATTTGAAGCTGCTTGGACTGCCCTATAAAGGCGTGCATCTTCACCCGGGGTTTTGCACGGCCACATCCAATTGGCGGATAGAGAAACACCTGCAAGCCCCTTGGTCAGTGGAGCCCAAATAATATTGGTAAGTGCTTCTGCAATGCTATTTTGAGAACCCTTTTCTGGATCAATCAACCCTGAAATAGGGCTGTGACCAATGGAAGTTGCAATGCCGCCGGCATTTTCATGGTCAAGCGCCATCACGCCCACATTATTCAGTGGAAGTTGAAGGGGGCCAGCGCACTGTTGTTTGGCAACAAAGCCACCAACACATCGATCAACCTTGTTTGTAAGCCAATCTTTGCAAGCCACAGCTTCAAGCTGAAGTACCTGCGATACATATGTCTGTATTTGTTTTTGATCGTACTGAATATCCTCAAATCTTTGAACAATGGACTCATCGACCATTTGTGTAATGGGTGAGCTTCCCAATAAATCAGAAATGGCAACGCAAATAGGTGACACGTGTTGCGAAAGAGATTCAAATTCAAGTTGATGATCTTCTGTTACTTCACCTACGACATACATTGGAGCACGTTCACGTGCAGCGATTTGTTCGAGTGTCGACAAGTATTCTTCAGGGACAATCAATCCCATTCTTTCTTGGGACTCGTTGCCTAAAATTTCTTTTAAGCTTAATGTTTTGTCTCCTATGGGAAGTTGGTCCATGTTAATTTTGCCGCCTGTAGCTTCTAAAAGTTCAGATATGCAATTTAAATGTCCACCAGCACCGTGATCATGAATAGACAAAATATAATTTTCCTTGTTTTCAACCATTGCGCGAACAACGTTGGCAACACGTTTTTGCATCTCCGGATTAGAACGTTGAATGGCGTTAAGTTCTATTGTTTTTGATGCTTTACCAGTATCAATAGATGAAACTGAAGCGCCTCCCATACCTATGCGATAGTTATCTCCACCCAGAATGACAATTTTATCGCCTTTAGAAATTTTTCTTTTCTGTGCTTGTGATTTTTTTGCAAACCCGACACCACCAGCCAGCATAATCACCTTATCAAAAGCAATTGTTTTTCCATTCTCATAATGCTCAAATGTTAATAGTGAACCTGCAATTAAAGGTTGACCAAATTTATTTCCAAAATCAGATGCTCCATTTGATGCTTTGATAAGAATGTCAGTTGGTGTTTGATAAAGCCAATCTCTTGTGGAAGTTGAAATATTTAGTTCATCATAAAGACGAGAGTAAGGCGTCATATATACTGCAGTACCTGCCATAGGAATGCTTCCCTGACCTCCTGCCATACGATCACGAATTTCACCTCCAGAACCGGTTGCTGCTCCATTAAAAGGCTCAACTGTTGTAGGAAAGTTATGTGTTTCTGCTTTGAGTGATAAAACAGATTCAAAGGATGTGTTTTTATAAAGGCTCGGTTGTGCTGCGTTCTCAGGGGAGAGTAGGGTCATGTGAGGACCTTGAATAAAAGCGACATTGTCTTTATACGCTGAAACAATTTCATTGGGATTTTCATTGGATGTTTTTTTGATCCATGCAAACAAGGATCGATCCTTTTTTTCTCCATCTATGATGAAGGTTCCATTGAAAATTTTGTGACGGCAGTGTTCTGAATTAATTTGCGAAAAGCCAAACACTTCTGAATCTGTTAGTGGTCTTTGTAATTTTTTAGAAATATTTTCTAAATAGGTAATTTCTTCACTGCTTAGCGCTAGACCATGTAACTTATTGTACGCAGAAATATCATCTACTTGAAGAACAGGTTCGGGCTTAATCTCAACTGTAAAGATTGATTGATCTAATTTTTCATATTTCTGCAATAACATTTGGTCATAGTGCGAAAGCTCTTGCTTAAACATTTCTATTCGCGAGATGTAGTCGATTCCCATGTTTTGTAGAATTTCTACAGCATTGGTGCTCCATGGTGAGACCATGGAAGACCGAGGTCCTATAAGAGTTTTTTCAAGGACATCTATTTTAAGTAGAGTTGCTTCACCTAAAAGCCAAGAAATTTTTGTAAGATCAGTTTCTGGAACAGATTGAGAACTCTCCACTGCATAAATGGCTTTTTCATTCGATTCGAAAAACAATATCATGAATAAGCTCTTGAATTGTTGCCTTCGATATAATTGATAAAGGCTTGGTTTACGACTTTATTGCCTCCCGGTGTAGGGTAGTTACCCGTAAAATACCAATCACCTTTATGATCTGGAATAGCATCATGAAGACCTTCAATTGTCTGGTAGATGATTTCTACAGGGCACAGTACGTCGTCTGGAGTAAGCATTTGTGAGATTTTCTTATTTAATTCTTCTAGCGTAAAGGGTTCATAGATTTTTTTTACAGCGTTGATAATTTTTTCTTTTTCAAGGCTCTTCTGCAAAAGACATTGTTGATAGACCTCATCGACAATATTGCCTTGATTTCTCTCTTGTAAAAGTGCAGTTGCAGCTTGAAAAGCAATAAAATCACCCACTTTAGCCATATCTATTCCATAACAATCAGGATATCGAATTTGGGGAGCAGATGAAACAATTATTATTTTTTTAGGACCTAATCTATCTAAAATAGACAATATACTTTTTTGTAAAGTTGTTCCTCTTACTATGGAGTCATCTAACATTACCAGCGTGTCTATATTTCGTTTTATAGAATCATAAGTAATATCATAAACGTGCGAAACCATTTCGTCTCTTGCAGCATCTTCCGTAATAAATGTTCTCATTTTTACGTCTTTTACTGCTATTTTTTCTACTCTTGGTTTTAATCTTAATAATTGGTTTAATTTTTCAGTATCTAAATTAGGATTTTTTGCTATTTCCTTTACTTTATACTGATTAATATGCTCTTCTACTCCTTTTAACAAGCCATAAAAAGCTACTTCTGCGGTATTGGGTATAAAAGAGAAAACTGTATTATCATAGTCATAATTTACAGCTTTCATTACTTTATTAGTGAGTCTATATCCTAAACTCAATCTTTCTTTATAAATATCGGCATCTGTCCCTCTGGAGAAATAAATACGCTCAAAACTACAAGATTTCTTTTCTTTTTCCGGCAAACACCTTTGCATGCTTATTTTACCCTCTTTTTTAATAATAAGAGCATTGCCTGCCGGTATTTCTTTAACTTTTTCGGTGGTTAAATTAAAAGTGGTTTGAATAGCCGGTCTTTCTGACGCTACTACAACTACTTCATCATCGGCATAATAATATCCCGGTCTTATTCCGTGGGCATCTCGTAGCACAAAAGCATCGCCACTGCCCACTAAGCCTGCCATTAAAAATCCTCCGTCAAAATCTTTAGCAGCACTTTTTAAAATGGTGGCTATATCTAACTCTTTTTCTATAAAATCGCTTAATGTTTTATTATCGTATTGGTTGGCTTTATATTTATCAAAAATACGCTGCACATCTCTATCCAAATAATGCCCTATTTTTTCCATTACCGTTATAGTATCTCTTTCTTCTATAGGATGCTGACCTATATTTATTAAAAACTGTATAAGCTCATCTACATTGGTAAGATTAAAATTTCCTGCCATTACTAAATTTCGGCTTCGCCAATTATTAGTACGTATAAAAGGATGACAAGATTCTATAGTATTGCCACCATGTGTGCCGTATCTTAAATGACCTAAATATAACTCTCCAACAGAAGTAACATTTTCTTTTAACCAACTTCCTGTTATATTATTTTTAGGTATTCCTTTTGTAGATTTATTAAATTCTTTAAAAACTCTTCTGAAAATATCTTGTATAGGCTGTTGCTTTACGCTTCTTATCCTTTCTATGTATTTTTGCCCCGGTTTTGTGTCAAATTTCACATAAGCTATTCCCGCACCGTCTTGACCTCTATTGTGCTGTTTTTCCATTAGCAAATACATCTTATTTAGGGCGTAAGATGCTGTTCCATATTTATCTAAATAGTACTGAACAGGCTTTAAAAGCCTTACCATAGCTATACCACATTCGTGTTTTATAGAATCACTCATAAAAGATGGGGCAAAGGTACATAATTTTAGATTGTATAATGATTTATATTTGTGTTAATCAACATTAAATGTTAGCTTCTAAACCAAATATGTTTTCTAATAAACTTACCTTTGCAAAAAATAGTTTCTGACATGAATAATGATATACCAAAATTTGTAGAAATATATACCGAAAGCACACCTAATCCTAAAATGCTGAAGTTTGTAGCCAGCCATGTATTTTTTCCTAATCAAATGATAGAATGTAAAACTGTAGAGGAAGCTAAAGATTCGCCTTTGGCTCAAGCTCTTTTTCAGTTTGATTATATAGAAGCCGTATTTATTTCAAACAATTTTGTAACTATAAGCAAAAAAGAAAC
>JAGRAZ010000029.1 GCA_020434345.1 Bdellovibrionales bacterium | reverse complement strand
CATCAAAGAGTTGAAAACGGACAGTTTCATATTCCTAAATCAGCGTTGGTCCGTATGAAAAATACAACGGGTATTTATAGATACAAAGACCAGTTTTTTTCACTAATATCAGTGGGCGTCCTAAATGAAGACAAGAACCAATACCATTTGAAAACACCACTTAAAGCAGGAGACCATGTTGTAGTTCAGGGTGTTGAGTTATTACGTGTAGCTGACATTTATTCTCAAGACACCTCAGAGTATAGCCACGGACACTAGAAAGGTATTGCAAATGATTAATCGAATTATAGAATTTTCCGTTAAAAACAGACTCTTTGTATTTATGGTTGCCATCGCGCTGATGGTTTTTGGCGTCAAATCGTTTCAATCTTTATCCATTGATGCGGTTCCTGACATTACCAACACGCAGGTTCAAATCAATACACCCGTGGGAGGTTTAATCCCTGAAGAAATCGAGCGTATGATTACGTTCCCAATTGAATACAGCATGAACGGTATGCCTGGAGTGGAAAGTGTTCGTTCGATTTCTAGGTATGGCATCTCGCAAGTCACAGTGATCTTTGAAGATGGCTTTGATATTTATAAGGCCAGACAGCTTGTGACGGAGCGCCTCGGAACAATTGATTTACCTGACAATGTCACACCAGAAATGGGCCCGATCAGTACTGGGTTGGGTGAAATTGTACATTATTCGGTTGAGGCCAAAAAACCTGCAGATGACCCACAAGAACGCATGATTGAGCTTATGGAGCTAAGGTCCATTCAAGAATGGCAAGTCAAACCACGGCTGTTAACCACAAAGGGCGTTACAGAAGTCAATACAATCGGTGGATTTGAAAAACAATTCTTTGTTCAACCCAATATTGAAAAAATGACACGCTTTGGAATTCACATGGATGATGTTGAAAAAGCCATTTCGCAAACCAATGTGAATGTTGGAGGAAGTTATATCCAGCAAACGGGTGAGCAACTCTTGGTACGCGGATTAGGTCTTTTGAAAAACATTCAAGATATTGAAAACGTGGTAGTAAAGCAACTTTCCACACTGAATGTAATTCGGGTCAAAGACATTGCATCCGTTAAGCTAGACAAAGAAATACGTACAGGTGCTGCAACAGTCAATGGTGAAGAATCTATCATTGGGACCACTTTTATGCTGTTGGGAGAAAACAGCCGAACGGTCTCAATTCGTGTGGTGGAGCAGTTAGAAGAAATCAAAAAAACATTACCCAATTGGGTGGAGATCAATATTTTGTATGACCGATCATCAATGGTCAATGCAACGTTAAGCACAGTTGAACACAACCTTCTTTTTGGTGCAGCATTGGTCATTATTTTTCTCATGCTATTGGTGGGGAACATGCGGGCAGCATTGATTATTTCATTGGTGATTCCATTGTCACTGCTCATAACGTTTGTTTTGATGAAATGGCGTAATGTATCAGGAAACCTCATGAGTCTTGGCGCATTGGATTTTGGGATTATTGTGGATGGGGCCGTGATCGTAGTTGAAAACTGCGTGCGTCGTATCCACGATAAAGGGAAGCAGTTGGGTCGAGATTTGTCACGTGCTGAAGTGAAACAAGAAGTGATCAATGGATCAGCAGAGATTCAAAATGCTGCGATCTTTGGAGAGTTGATTGTCATTATCGTATTTATTCCTCTATTTGCTTTAACAGGCGTAGAAGGAAAAATGTTTACACCGATGGCTACAACCTTTGTGATGGCTTTGGGGGCTGCGTTGTTGTTATCATTCACGCTTATACCTGCTTTGTGTGGAACCTTTCTGAGTGGAAAAGTACGTGAAAAGAAAACACTTTTCATGCGCATGGTCGAAAGTGTTTTTGAACCTGTTCTCCATGGTGCATTGAAGATCAAATATGTTGTAATGTCTTTGGGGGTTGCAGTCATTGCCCTTGGCATTGTTCTCTTCTCGCAAATGGGATCAGAATTTATTCCAAAACTAGATGAAGGAGATTTTGCAGTACAATTCATACGGCCTGCCAATATCAGCACGACAAACTCTGTGGAACTTCAACGCATTTCAGAAAGGGTTATCAAGTCATTTCCTGAAGTCAAAAATGTGTTTGCTAGAACAGGAGCTGCAGAGGTAGCAACTGACCCTATGGGTGTGAACATTTCAGACAGCTACGTCATGTTGAAAAACAAAGATCAATGGCCAGGACCTATTCGTACCAAAAAGCAGCTGATTGAAGAGGTTCGTAAAAAACTTGAATTGACAGTACCTGGTCAAGCATTACTTATTTCTCAACCTGTTGAGCTTCGTTTCAATGAGTTGTTAGAAGGGGTTCGTGCGGAAGTATCAGCTAAGATTTATGGTGAAGACCTGGATCTTTTGATCGACTATTCCAAAGATTTGGCCAATGTGCTGAGTCAGATTCCTGGTGTTGGCGAGGCCGAATCAGAATCCAGCGGAAAAGCCCCCATGCTTCAATACTCACCAAAACATGATGTATTGGGAGAATTGGGTGTGAGCAGTCGACCCGTTTTGGATGTTATAGAAACAGCATTGGGTGGTAGAGAGATTGGACATATCTACGAAGGTGTTAAGAAATATCCCATCATCGCACGTTTGTCAGGTGATGAACGAAAGGATCTAAAAACCATTCGGAAATTACCTGTGGGGATTTCAGATGGGTACACAGTTCCCATCGAGAAGGTCGCACAAATTGATTATGTGGAAACCTTTTCATCTGTTTCTAGAGAAAACTCCCAACGTAGAGTAGCGGTTTTGATCAATCCTGAAACCAGAGATATTGAAGGGTTTGTAAATAAGGCACAGAGTCTTGCAGAGGAAAAAATTAAGATGCCCGAAGGTTACTTCATAGAATGGGGTGGCAGTTTTAAAAACCTTCAAACTGCGAAAGAACGTCTCAAGATATTGGTACCCTTAGCTTTGTTGACCATTATGATGATGTTGTACTTTGCCTTTCAGAGTGTGGGTCAAGTGTTTCTCATTTTTCTCTGTGTGCCGATGTCACTGATAGGCGGTGTGTTGGGTCTCAAGTTTATGGGGATGCCATTTAGCATATCAGCGGGAGTTGGATTTATAGCACTCTCAGGCATTAGTATCCTCAATGGCGTCGTGCTGGTCACCTACTTCAATCGCTTGCGATCAGAGGGACTAAGCCCAGACGATGTCGTGAAAAAGGGAACAATGGTTCGCCTACGACCTGTACTGATGACAGCATTAACAGACATGTTTGGATTTTTACCCATGATGATGTCAACGGGGTTAGGTGCTGAAGTGCAAAAACCCCTGGCCACCGTCGTTGTAGGTGGCATGTTTTCTGCAACATTATTGACACTTATTGTATTACCTACTCTATATAGTGTGTTTACAAAACTAAAAGTTAAAGAAGTTGTTGAGGATATGGCATGAGCCATATTCATAATGTTGATGCTTCCACCAAGAAACTCTATATCGCGGTTGCGATCAACATTCTTCTAACGATCGCTCAAGTTGTGGGAGGTCTGCTTTCGGGAAGTTTATCTCTCATGGCAGATGCACTTCACAACTTTAGCGATGCAGGGGCCATTCTTATTGCAGTAATAGCTAGAAAAATAGGTCAAATTCCACCAAACCCCACAATGACTTATGGTTATCAACGGGCTGAAACTTTGGGCACCTTGATCAATAGTGTTTCTCTGATCTTGATTGGGGTTTATCTCATATACGAATCTGTGGGTCGATACGCAAATCCACAACCGATTGAAGGTAGTGTGGTTATTTGGGTGGCAGGGATCGCCTTGGTGATTGACATCGCAACGGCATTATTGACATATTCGGCTGGGGCGAAAGACAATATGAATATTCGGGCGGCTTTCATTCACAATGTCTCAGATGCCATGGCTTCTGTTGTAGTAATCGTAGCAGGAATCTTAATTATACTTTATCAGTGGTATGTTGTAGATTTGGTCGCAACGATCGGCATTTCTCTCTATGTCATCTTTCACGGATTTGCCCTAATGCGAAAAGCCATTTTGATTGTCATGCAAGCTACGCCTGATGGCATCGATGTGAACGAAGTGAAAGAAGCTTTGGAGAAGATCCAAGGTATACAAAAAGTGTTTCACATCCATATCTGGCAGCTCGATGATCAGAGAATCTGTTTCGAGGGCCACGTTGTTTTCAGCTCAAGTTCAAATGCAAGTGACTTAAAAAAAATTATGCGAGATAGGCTTCAAACACAGTTTGATATTGATCATTCGACAATTGATGCGAATCTAGGATAGATAAACTAGAATGTCAGATTGTGGATGTGAAATAGAGATAAAAGATCAAAGTCAACGGGGTGTGTTGATCTGGCTCCTTTCGATCAATCTTGGAATGTTTTTCCTCGAGATTGTCGTGGGATGGTACGCAGAGTCCACCGCACTAATCGCGGATGCCTTGGATATGTTAGCCGACGCTATTGTATACGGCATTTCGTTGTACGCTGTGGGTCGATCTGCCCACCATAAGGTCAAAGCAGCATTGGTGAGCGGTTATTTTCAGGGCGTATTAGGGCTTACTGTTTTAATAGATATTGGCAGAAGGATTATCCTTGGCAGTGAACCCGAATCATTTTTTATGATGGGTATGGGGTGTTTAGCATTAATTGCAAATGTGATTTGCCTTCTTTTGATACAAAAACATAAAAATGGAGAAGTACATATGCGCGCAAGCTGGATCTTTTCTACCAATGACGTCATCGCAAATCTTGGAGTCATCATTGGAGGTTTGCTTGTCTGGAAGCTTGGCGTTCGTTGGCCAGACATTATCATTGGAATGATCATCTCTATGGTGATTTTAAGAGGAGCGTGTATCATTGTCAAAGATGCTAGATCTGAGCAATGATAACATCCAGAGGTGGTTTATAAGCGATTCTCTTAGGCTTAATTTAATATTTTCAGAAGTTCTTCTTTTTTTGGGAGAGGTATCGAGCATCCACCCCCTTTGGCCTCCGACCCAAAAATAATTCTCTCACCATCTAGCAGTGTGGGAGATGAGTAGTTTTTCAATAAATCGCCTTCTTCAAGATCATCCTGGCAAACAGCTTCAAACTCTAAACCAGATTGGTTGAGCAGGTCCACAGCGGCTTGGTAGTTTGGACAACTATTAAAGTAGATTAGTTTGTATTTTGACATAAAACCATCCTTTCACATTTGATGTTCTTTGAGTAAACTTGGAGCTAGGTGCAAAATTAATATGAATTACATTGCATAGAGTTTTTGCCGTAACCTGTAGTTTAGATTAAATAGTACAATGCCAGATATGCTTGCGCCTGCAAACCAAAATACAGCTAAGGGTAAGTACACATCTGCACCCAAGAGCATAAAAGATAATACAGCCATCATAGATATGCTTGTATAGTAAAGCCATTGGGTTTCTTTGATCAAAAGGACTTCACTCTTTTTGAGAAGGTAAGCAGCAAAAATCGCACCTGTACCAATAAAGATCGTTCCACATATGAACATACATACATATTTACCAAACGTATGGTGGAAGTAATGAAATAGGTGGTAGTTATGTGTGAGGCTCATGTCAAACTGTGGACAGAATAACAAAGTCAGTGATCCTATCATTGCATGGACAGCCAATAGCTTTGAATAGACCACGCTGTGACTAGGATTTAGGTCGTTTTTCACATGATTCAATACATTTTTTTGAATTGGTTCAGGTGCGGTAATGTTGTTCGTTGCTAGAAACTGTTGAAAGTCTTGATTCAAAATTGACTTTTTCATGACTTCTCCCCTACATATTTAATACGAAGTTTCTGTAAACCTCGAGATACGATTTTTCTCACATTGGAGGGGGTGGTTTTTAATTTGTTGGAAATCTCTTCAAAATCTTGATCAGAAAGGTACCGTAAAGTTATCGCTTCTTTTTCATCGTCTGTGAGCATCTTTTCTTGCTGAATATTAACTTGCGATTCGTTAGACGGATCTTCATTAGAAGCCATGTTTTCCGACAATTCAACAAAAGTCTGTTTTGATTTTTTATAATAATCTAACATAACACTTCGTGAGATTGTGTACAGCCAAGCTAAGACAGGATATTTTGGTGAGTATTGCTTTTTGCTTTTGTGAAATTTGGTGAAAATATTCTGGAATAGATCGTCAATTACATTCTTATCATGCACTCTTTTGTGTAAGTACGCATACACCTTAGATTGGTGCCTATGGAATAATATTTCAAACGCCATATATTCTCCGTTTTGATAAAGCTCCATGAGCTTCTCATCATTGATATTGGAAAATGGATGTTCCAATCTTTACTCCTTATTACGAGGCAGTCACACAGTTTGTGACAAAATCTTGCAAAAAAATCACCGAATCTTCTATAACTAGCTTAAAATATTACACATTATTAAAAGTACCAGTTTTTTGTCACAAAACCTATAAACAAATCGTAATAAGCAACAGAGATGACTCAATTCATACAAAAGCGATGTGCCCCTTTTTTTGCACTCATTATGTTGGTTCCACTGAACCATGCACTCGCGTTTACATTTCAAGAGGCAATCCAAAAAATCTCTTCCCATGCATCTGTCCAGGCAATTGATGAAAAAAGCAATGCGATAATCCAAGAAGGCAGAAATCAATCAGCTTGGGGTGATCCCATGCTTAGGGTTTCAGCCAAGAATTTTCCTGTTGAATCACTCTCGTACGACCAAACTCCAATGACAGGTATTGAATTTGGAATTTCCCAAAATATTCCGATCACAGGTAAATATGGAAAAATTAAGGATGCCTTTGACCAATTGGCACATGCTACGAAGTATCAATCTGAAGATAAACAAAGACAGTTGATCCAATCTTTATGGCTTATTTTGATTGAAAATAGAAAAATTGAAGAGGAAATTGTCATCATTAAAGAAAACCTTCAATGGATTGGCAACATTGTAAAAGTATCTGAGAGGCTTTATGCGAATGGTTCTATCTCACAGCAAGCGCTTTTAGACATCAAGATCCGTCACTCTGAATTAGAAGCACAGCTAAGTAACAAAAAGTATGAATCGCAGGAACAATTGGACCTATTAGGGTACATTCTAGGTTTTGACAATGCTTCTTTGAACAAAGATACGGTTCCTTGGCACATACTAGACAAGATTGATGAAAACCCTATTGATACGAGGCAGAGATCTTTTGAGCATACCCTTTCATCAAAAGAGTCTATGCTACAAGCCAGAAAAAGAAATGTTGTTCCAGATTTGACTCTATCTTTAGGCTACACACTTCGCTCAGATATAGATCAGAATGGAGACTTTGTATCAGCTACGGTTGGCTTTCCTTTTCCCATATCGGGAAAAAAATCATCTAGTCGAAATAAAGCGGCCTATGAAAAAGCATCTGCTCAAAATATCTTAGAGGATTATAAAAACTTTAAAGAGAGTCGCTTACGTCAGCAGAAACATCAAATAGAAAAAATTAATGAAGAGTTAAAAATTCTTAACACACGTTCTATTGAATTTGCTAAAAACTCGCGGGAGGTCACATCCAAATCATATAGCCTTGGAAGATCAACCTATATTGAACTATTGCAATCTGAATTAAAACTTCAAAATTTACTCATCCAGCGTAGTCAATTGGATGGCAAATTACGATCAACAAAAGCAACGTACAAATTTTTAATAGGAGACAAACTTTATGAATAAATATGGATTGATTTTGATGATTGTTGCATCAATGCTTGTGAGCTGTTCGGAAAAATCACAGAAACAAACATCTCAACACAGCCAGGCGAGTATTCAGACTTATTACACGTGCTCCATGCACCCACAAATACATGAAGATAAGCCAGGCAAGTGCCCCATTTGCAATATGAATCTAACTAAGGTGCAAATGGATATGAATGAAAAGGGTCATGACCACTCTGATGGAGATCATTACACGTGTCCTATGCACCCTGAGATTCAGGAAGATAAGCCGGGAACATGCCCAATCTGCAATATGAATCTTATCAAAAAAGTTGTGGATTCTGATGAGAAGGATCAAACAAAATCAAGCATTACTAATGAAGCTGGAACAGTCATTGCGAATATTAAACTGCAAAAATCCCAACTAGAACATTTTAAACCTGCGTATTTTCCTGTTAGTACCATGATGATGCAAAAAAAAGTTCGTCTATTGGGAACGGTTCTCCAGTCCGAAGAGAAAGAGAGCAAAATCCCCGCTCGTGTAGATGGCCGCGTTGAAAAAGTGTACGTGCAATCCACAGGGAGTTTTATCAAAATAGGTGATCCTGTCGTTGACCTATACAGTCCTATTCTTATCACTGCGGGTGAAGAATATCTCATTGCGAGGAAGAGCTTTGAGAAAACAAACTCCAAGGAATTTGAGAACATGCTTGCCCAAAGTGAGGAAAGATTAAAGCTGTGGGGAATTAAGAAATTTCAATATGAAGCGTGGTTCGCAAAAGGCAAGGTTCCAACCAAGATAACCATATACTCTCCTACTGCAGGCATTGTTAGAAAATACAATGCATCTGTAGGTCGCTATTTTAAGGAGGGCCAGAATTTATTTGAACTTTCTGATCTATCGGATGTTTGGATTGAAATGGATGTATATGAGCATGATGCTGCTTTGGTTTCCATTGGTCAAAATGTTTCTTTAGAATTTACTGCCCTTCCTGGTGAAATCATGGAAGGTGAAATTGATTTTGTGAATCCTGTGCTAGACACAACTTCCAGAACACTTAAAGTGCGGACCACTGTTTCAAATGAAAATGGGGTCCTTAAACCTGGCATGATCGCGGATGCAACACTTACAGTAAAACTAGAGGGTCAACCGCTTGTTATCCCACGAAGCGCGATGATTGATACGGGGAAACGCAAGGTTGTGTGGGTACAAAAGGAAGAAAGTAAGTTTCAGGCCAAGGAAATTCATACGGGTTATGAATCTGAAGGATATGTAGAAGTTCAGCATGGATTAAAAGAAGGTGAAGAAGTTGTGATGGACGGTAATTTTTTACTGGATGCCCAAGCTCAGCTATTCGGTGGGTATGAGGACATGAAAGGCCAGGGCTCTGGTGGACACAATCACTAAAGATACAACGCCATGATTCAAAAACTCATAGAATCTTCTATACGCAACAGAACGCTTGTCGTTATTATTTTTGTTCTGATAGCATTACTATCAGTATTTAGCCTAAAAACTGCAAAAATTGACGCCATACCTGATATTGGTGAAAACCAACAAATTGTTTTTACGAAATGGGATGGAAGATCTCCTAAAGATATTGAAGAACAAGTCACCTATCCTCTAAGCATATTGCTTCAGGGCATACCAGGGGTTAAAAACATACGCGGCATATCTGCTTTTGGCTTCTCCACCATCTATATCATTTTTAAAGAGGACGTTGATTTTTATTGGAGTCGTTCTCGGGTGCTAGAAAAGCTCTCTACCGCAGGAAGTCAGTTGCCAGAAGAAGTGGTTCCTCAAATGGGACCAGATGCAACTGGGCTTGGTCAAATCTATTGGTACACCGTAGAAAATGAAGAAAACAGCCCACAACCAAAGTCTCTGGCAGAGCTTCGTAGCATACAAGACTTTTATGTGCGTTACCTTCTTCAAGGTGTTGAGGGTGTGAGTGAGGTCGCCAGCATTGGTGGTTTTGTCAAGGAGTACCAAATAGACGTGGACCCGAAAAAACTATTTGCATTTGATATACACTTTAGTGGGCTCATCCAAGCAATACAAAACAGCAATATTGACGTTGGAGCTGAAGTCATTGAGGACGGTGATCGAGAATTTATCGTACGAGGAAAAGGCTTTTTCAAAAGTTTGAGCGACATAGAAAATGTTGTTATTGCAGTAAAAAACAAGACGCCCATTCGTGTGAAAGACGTTGCCTCTGTTGGGTATGGACCTGCATTTCGCCGAGGTGCTTTGGATAAAAATGGCCAGGAGGCAGTCGGTGGAGTGGTAACCATGCGTTTTGGCGAAAATCCAAAACAAGTGATTGATCATGTCAAAGAGAAGCTCAACACAATTGAGCAAGGTTTACCCGAAGGTGTCAAAATGGTTCCTTTTTATGATCGTACCGAACTTATTGAAAACACACTTGGTACAGTATACTCCGCATTAACCCAAGAAATCATCATTACGATGATCGTGGTTTTACTTTTCTTGCTTCATTTTCAATCATCGGTACTGGTTTCACTCACGCTACCGTTTGGGGTTGGCATTAGTTTTATTTTGATGAAGTTGTTGAAAATTGATTCCAATATCATGAGCTTGTCTGGGTTGGTCATTGCGATTGGTTCCATGGTGGATATGGGCATCATCATGACCGAAAATATCTATTCCCATTTGGCTGAAAAACCACTTTCTAAAGGACGAGAACGTGTTGAGATCATTATAAAATCTGCACGTGAAGTTGGTCCTGCGATACTGACGGCTGTTCTCACAACAATCGTGACTTTCTTGCCTGTATTTGGTCTTGAGGGCAGCGAAGGAAAACTGTTTATTCCCCTGGCTTGGGCAAAAACATTGGCAATGTTTGGTTCAGTGCTTGTTGCTATTATTCTTATACCTGCACTGGCTGTTTTTCTATTGAAGGGTAACCTGCAACCCATAGAAAAAAACAAAGTTAGCTCTTTTATTACACGTCACTATCGTCCAGCTTTAATTTGGGTGCTTGATCACCGAAGAAAGTTTCTTCTTGCTCCTTTAGCACTACTTCTCATGGGTGTGATTGCCTTTTCCAATCTGGGCAAAGAGTTTATGCCGTCTCTCAATGAAGGTGATTTGTTATATATGCCTGTTACAACTCCAGACGTTAGTATGACAAAGGCAAAGGAGCTGTTGGCGTATACAGACAAAGTACTCAAAGCCCACCCTTTGGTAGAATCAGCCGTAGGGAAATTAGGAAGGGCGGAAACAGCCATTGACCCTGCACCGATTGCGATGTTTGAGACCGTAGTAAAACTCATACCCGAATCAGAGTGGCCCAAAGGAAAAGACATATATGATGTGATGGATGACTTAAATCAAGCCCTACAAATACCAGGCGTTGTGAATTCTTGGGATTTTCCTATCCAAACAAGAATTGGCATGATTTCAACAGGGATTAAAACACAGATTGGTATAAAAATATTTGGGGATGATTTACAAACATTAGAATCATTGGCTGCACATGTTGGAAGAGAAGTTGAAACAATAGAAGGTGCATATGGTGTGTATGCAGAGCAGATAACCGGAAAACCCTATATAGAGTTTGATATTGATCGTGTCGCAGCATCTAGATATGGAATTAATACCGGTACGATCAACAACATTCTTCAAACTGCTGTTGGAGGCATGACCATTGGGCAGTTTTATGAAGGACGTGAACGTTATCCCATACGAGTTCGTTACAAAAAAGAATTGCGAGACAGAATTGATGAGCTTAAAAGAGTGTTGGTTCCCAGCCCACTCGGTCAACACATCCCCATCAAGCAGTTGGCAGATATTCAAATTGTAACAGGTCCTTCTGCCATACAATCAGAAAATGGTTTGCTACGGTCAACTGTACTTTTAAATGTAAAAGACAGGGATTTGATTGGTTTTGTAGAAGAAGCCCAAAAACATATTGCAACAGCTATAGATTTGCCCAAAGGTTATACAATAGACTGGGCAGGGCAGTATGAAAACCAAAGCAGAGCCAATAAGAGGTTAATGTTGTTGGTTCCACTTGCACTCCTGATCAACCTCATCATCATCTTTTTTGGAATCAAAAACCTACGTAATGCGTCTATTATATTCAGTGCCATACCCATCGCCATGTCTGGTGGTCTTATCTTGTTATGGGTTGGTGGTTTCAATACATCTGTTGCTGTTTGGGTTGGATTTATTGCACTCTTTGGTATTGCTGTAGATGACGGGGTTGTGATGATGACCTACCTACAAGGAGCAGTGAAACAGTACAAACCAACCAATTGGCTGCAGCTAAAAGAATGTATTTTGGAAGCGGGTACTCGACGTATCAGACCCTTGATCATGACAACCTCAACGACGATTGTGGCACTGCTACCTGTGATGTGGGCCACAACAACAGGCAGCGAGGTGATGAAACCCATGGCCATTCCAGCCCTTGGCGGCATGATTGTAGAATTAGTGACATTGTTTATGGTGCCTGTCACATACTCTTACTTTGAACAAAGAAAACTAACAAAATCAATAGAAGGATAATGGAATGATGCAGGAAAATAGCAGTTGTTGTCACAACCAAAAAGATAGCCATAATCCTCCTCCTTCAGATCCAGATGCTGTTTATACTTGTCCCATGCATCCTGAAGTAGAACAAATTGGGCCTGGGAGCTGTCCAAAATGTGGGATGGCATTAGAGCCATTGGTCTCTGATGGGCAGGAAAATCATGAGCTAAAGGATATGACAAAGCGATTTTTCTTGGCTGCGATATTTACTGTTCCTCTATTTATCATTTCAATGGGTGACCTACTACCAGGCCAACCTATCTCCAAGCTCTTATCACCTTCATGGAAGGTAATGCTGGAGCTTATTCTTGCTACTCCAGTTTGCTTATATTCAGCATGGCCATTTTATGTTCGGGGTGTTCAATCTATCAAATTGAAACATTTAAATATGTTCACATTGATTGGCCTAGGTGTAAGTGTGGCATATTCCTACAGTGTTGTTGCTGCATTGGTTCCCGATTGGTTTCCTAAAACATTTAAAGACGTGCATGGTCATGTTCCTGTTTATTTTGAAGCTGCAGGTGTGATTGTCATGCTTATATTGTTAGGGCAAGTTCTTGAACTGCGAGCACGTGGCAAAACAGGAGAAGCTATTAGAAAGCTTTTAGGGATGGCAGCTAAATCAGCAAGAATTGTTTTAGAAAATGGAAATGAAGAAGATATTGCTCTAGAAAAAGTGAAAATCGGCGATCGTCTCCGTGTTCGTCCGGGTGAAAAAATTCCCGTGGATGGAATTGTCATCGATGGGAAAAGTTCTATAGATGAATCTATGATTACGGGAGAACCTATTCCAATTGAAAAAAATATTGGTGATCATGTGGTCGGTGCAACATTAAACGGTACGGGCAGTTTGATTATGGAGGCCCAAAAAGTTGGGGCAGATACACTCCTTTCTAGAATTATACATATGGTAGGGGAAGCGCAAAGAAGTCGTGCACCCATTCAAAAAATGGCAGATATTGTTTCAGGTTACTTTGTTCCAGCAGTCATACTTATTGCAATGGTCACATTTATAGTTTGGGCAAAATACGGTCCCGACCCATCTATGACGTACGCTATTATTAATGCTGTTGCAGTTCTTATCATTGCCTGCCCTTGCGCGCTTGGCCTTGCAACTCCGATGTCCATCATGGTTTCAACAGGGCGTGGAGCGATGCATGGTGTATTGTTTAAAAACGCAGAAGCTATTGAGGTGATGAGAAAGGTAAATACACTCGTTGTAGATAAAACAGGCACACTAACTGAGGGCAAACCCAAAATGATGCAAGTTCAAGCATATGGATCATTTGATGAGGCAACCTTGTTACAATTGGTTGCCAGTTTAGAAAAAGGAAGTGAGCACCCTCTGGCAGAAGCCATTGTCCGGGGAGCCAAAGATAAGCATATAGATTTTGTCGACGTCACTGATTTTCAGTCTGTTACAGGAAAAGGTGTTGTCGGCAGGATCCATAACCAAGAAATCGCCCTTGGAAACAAGGCGTTGATGGATCATAACGGTATATCGTTAGGACATATCATGTCAAAAGTTGAATCCCTTCAAAGCCAGGGACAGACTGTCATGTTTATATCTGTGGATCAAACACTGGCTGGCTTTGTTGGTGTGGCTGATCCTATTAAAGAAACATCTCTTGATGCGATTGAGGCAATACATAAGCAAGGTTTAGAAGTGGTTATGTTAACGGGGGACAACAAAAAAACGGCTGAAGCAGTCGCAAAAAAACTGGGCATTGATCGTGTTATCGCAGAAGTTTTACCTGAAGAAAAAGTTGAAGCCGTAAAAAACCTACAAAACCAAGGCAAAATCGTAGCAATGGCTGGAGATGGCATCAACGATGCACCCGCTTTAGCACAAGCCAATGTAGGCATTGCGATGGGAACCGGTACTGACATAGCGATAGAAAGTGCTGACATAACACTCGTAAAAGGAGATCTTAGAGGCGTCGTGAGAGCAAGAAAACTAAGCAAAGCAACCATGGCCAATATCAAGCAAAACCTCTTTTTTGCGTTTATTTACAACTCAGCTGGCGTCCCCATCGCTTCAGGGGTTTTGTATCCATTTTTTGGGATTCTGCTCAGTCCTATGATTGCAGCATTGGCAATGAGTTTAAGTTCATTTTCAGTCATCATAAATTCACTTAGACTCAAGAAGGTAAAGTTATGAGTGGTCTATTGAATATCATTATAAAAAACCCTTTGCAATGTTCGCAAATGTTACTGATTTGAATAAATGGCGGGCCATGAGGGATTCGAACCCCCGACCCCTGGTTCCGAAGACCAGTGCTCTATCCACTGAGCTAATGACCCGCTTATATTCAGAACCCGTCCTTACACCAAAGAAGGTAGGGTGTCATCTTCTAACTTTTGTGCGTGTATCTCACTGTGTGAAAGTTTTTGGCAAACGCCACCTTTGAAGTTACAATGGTTTTTCATGGCTGATTTACAACCTGAAAGTATTTGGAATTATCTTGAAAAAATGCATTCAATGCATGCTTCAGATTTAATCATTTCAGTCGGTAATCCAATCAAAGTTCGTATACGAGGTTTGCTGAAAAGTTTAGAAACTCCTTCCTTAAGCGAAAAACTCGTTTATGAAATGATCAAAGTTTTGCTTTCGCCCGAGCAAATGAAAACGCTTGAAGAAGATTGGGATTTAGATTTAAGTCTTCATCGAAAAGGGGTCGGACGGTTTAGAACCAATGTGCTTAAGCAGCGATTGGGGTACATGGCTGTGTTTCGTTTTATTCCAGACAGTATTCCAGACCCAGACAGCCTTGGATTGGATAAAGTTATCAAAGATTTGATGGACAATCATCAAGGGTTGGTGCTTGTAACAGGGCCTATTCGTAGTGGAAAAACCACGACCATGGCCTCACTGGTAAACATGATCAATCAAAAGGAAAAAAGTCACATCATTACAATTGAAGATCCAATTGAGTATATTTATCCTGCTGGGCAATCCATGATCAACCAGCGTGAAGTGCGTAAACATACCATGAGCACTGCTGCTGCGATGAGGGCTGCGCTTCGGGAGGATCCAGATGTTATATTGGTAGGTGAAATGCGTGATTTGGAAACCATGGAACTTGCAATTGGGGCTGCAGAGACAGGCCACTTGGTATTAAGTACACTTCAAACCAAAAGTGCAGCAAAAACAATTGACCGTGTGGTAGACGCTTTTCCACCCAAACAAGTTGAACAAATTCGAACATTATTGTCAGGTTCACTTAAAGGAATCATTTCACAAAAATTAATACCGAGTGCTGATGGAAAAAGTATGATTATGGCGTCAGAAGTCTTGTTGGCTAATATCTCACTTACAAAAATGATCAAAGAGGGTAAAACATTTCAGATTGCATCGGTTATGCAAATGGGACGTGCACACGGCATGAGAACATTGGACCATTCAATTCTGGGTCTTGTGAAAGAAAAAAGGATAACACCAGTCACGGGGTTGAAATATGCCAACAACCCCAAGGCATTAAGTGAGGAGTATACCACCCAAGGAATTGAGATGTAACGATGGCAAAGCTAGACCAAATTTTTGAAAAAATGATGCAAAAGGGGGCTTCAGATTTGCATTTAACGGTTGGCTTTCCACCCATGTTTCGTCTTCGAGGAGAAATGGTACCCTTACCGATCAAGGCGCTAACCAATGAGCAATTACATGCGTTGTTGTTTGAAACAATGCGGCCTGATCAAGTTGAGCGTTTCCGTGAAACACACGACATGGACTTTTCGTATGAAGTGCCGGGCGTTGCGCGTTTTAGGGGTAATGTTTTTCAAGATTATCGAGGCATTGGTGGAGTCTATCGTATTATTCCAACCGATATTAAATCCATTGCTGAGATGGGATTTCCGGAAGGCGTGCATCGTATAGCAAATATGAGAAAAGGTTTGGTTTTGGTCACAGGTCCAACAGGGAGTGGAAAATCAACAACTCTTTCGGCAATTATCAATGAAGTAAATTTACATCTTGATGGTCATATTATTACAATTGAAGATCCTGTTGAGTTTGTGCATCAGTCTAAAAAATGTTTAATCACACAACGTGAAGTGCACTACCATACCAAGTCGTTTGCCAGCGCACTCAAGGCTGCTACACGTGAAGATCCCGATGTTATTCTGGTGGGTGAGATGCGAGATTATGAAACCATCAGTCTTGCACTTACAGCAGCAGAGTTGGGTATTTTAGTTTTTGGTACACTGCACACCAACGGTGCTGCAGAAACAGTAGATCGTATTATCGATGTTTTTCCTACAGATGCACAAGGGCAAGCACGTTCGATGCTTTCAGACTCGCTACAAGGGGTAGTTTCTCAGCTTCTGTTAAAAAAAGCGGATGGAAAAGGCCGTGTTGCTGTGCAGGAAGTGTTGATGGGGAGTAGTTCACTGGCAAGTATTATTCGTGAAGGTAAAACACAGCAAATTGAATCGATTTTACAAACAGGTAGTCGTGAGGGGATGCAAACTTTTGATCAAGCACTGCATAGACTTGTAGAATCAGGAAAAATCACCAAAGAAACTGCGTTTTATGTTGCAAGAGACAAAAAGAAATTTGAATAATGCATTTTCAGGAAGTCATCGATTTTTGGTTTTCGGACGCAGTTAAAGAAAAGCAATTTGATAAAGATCCTGCGTTTGATTTGTTGATCAAGCAAAGATTTTCTAACATTCATGGGCTTGCACATGAAGGTAAACTTGTAGAGTGGCGTGAAGAACCTCTTGGAAGGTTGGCTGAGGTCATTGTGTTGGACCAGTTTTCTAGAAATATGTTTCGAGATACACCCCAAGCATTTGCAAGCGACGCGCTTGCGCTTTCGCTGGCGCTCTCAGCAATAGAGTTAGGTGTTGATCAAGAACTGGAGATAGAACAGCGAGCTTTTCTGTACATGCCCCTGATGCATTCGGAATCTCAAGATGTCCATGAAAAAGCACTTCTATTGTTTTCTCAAGAAGGGCTCGAGAATAGTTACAAATTTGAATTGATGCACAAAGAAATTATCGATCGATTTGGGCGGTATCCTCATCGGAATAAAATCTTGGGGCGAACTTCTACAGAAGAAGAGATTGAGTTTTTGCAAAAACCCAACTCGAGTTTTTAATTTCTTCGATTTGTTCTAAATGTTTTTTGCTTTATGACGTCACTGTCGGTCTTTCTATCGAAGACCACGTAGGTGACGCGCGTAAGAAAGACACCTGTATCAAACTCGTTCATATCAAGTAGATAAAGATCTTTCTCGATTCCCTCCTCTAAAAGCTTAAGGTTGCCTGCCAAATCATAAACTTCAATCGCATCAATGTAACAATCTTCACATTTGATAGAGAATTGATTGATTTGGGTTACAACCTCACCAAGGGTGATGGGATCGCTTTGAGCAAAGGCTTGGGTTGAAAGAAACGTAAACACAGCAAACAAAAACGTTAACTTCATACGATGAAATTAACGTTTTTGTCATAAAAAACAATTATAAAATTCTTATACAAGTATAAGAAAATTTTATTTGTGTAATTTTAAGAAGCAGCTGTTTCAGTTGCAGGTTCTGCAGGTGTTTCAGGTGCTGCTTCGGCTACTGGTTCTTCTTTTGGTTTGGCTGGTGTAACTTTGATGAGTTTTTGAGAAAGTAATACTTTTACTTTTTCTTCACCGTTGATCCATTTTTGATCTTTATCTTTGACACCATATCGACCAGATCGTTTCTGAACAATGGTGTACTCTTTGGTTTTTTTGACTGTTTTCATATTTTACTCCCTTTTGGTTTCTAAAAAAAAGATGCGCAACCATTACCATAAATCAAAGAAATTTGTTAGTGTTGGAGTATGGCTAGGTATTCAAAGAGTTTTGTGCTTGTAGCTGTTGTGTTTTCCCTTTTGTTTGTGTCTTCAGGGTACATCAATGGGTATCGACTGAAAAAAAGCATAGAAAGATCTGTGAACCCCTTTCTTACAACGAAAATGGTGATCGATCATGCATATCTAAATGCCTTTACAGGCAACGGCTCCATTGAAGGAATTTCTGTTCTCAATCCACCCGGAACCATTGGTAAAGACGCCGTATATATTGAAAAAATTGAGATTCATGGCGGTCCAACCTCACTTCATGGTGAGCGTATGCATTTTTCGTCTATAAAAATTCAGGGTGTTGAGATTTATTTTTTGCAAACAGCGCAAGGAAGCAACGTAAGTACACTATTTCGAAAGAGTTATCAGTCTGGTGATGATGAAGCATTAAAGGAAATGGTGATTGACCAATTTGAATTATCGCCCATGAAAATTTATTTAGGACCTAAGCTTATGAATCAAAACCCGTTTCAGGCGACACTTTCTGAAGTTGTTGTGACGAAGGATCAATTAAAAGATGAGAGGATGCGTACGCTGGGAGCGTATCTTGCGGATCGATTATTAACCGATGTAGAAAGCCTTCAAGCGCAAAGAAAACTGCCCATCTCTGAAGATATGGAACCTAAAGTCAAACAAGCACTTGGACTCGCAAGGCAGTACATTAAAAAATATCAATAAATTCAAATAGATATAGTAGGTTTTTGTTGTACACAACAGGAGCGTCATACGTTGTTGATTTTACGCAAGTTTGATGTTAAAAGGCTCCACTCTTATTGATGAAAAAGGATTAAAAAAATGAGTACAAAAAATACTGTTAAACCTCGATTTAAAGTTCAACGACGACTTGGAACAGAACTTCCTGGTCTAGGAAAACCGGGCGCGCTTGAGCGTCGTCCTTATCCACCAGGTCAACATGGGGATAAAAGAAAAAAATATTCTAACTTCGGTTTACAAACAGAAGAAAAGCAAAAATTGATTCACAACTATGGACTTCGTGAAAAACAGCTTCTACGATTTATCCGTCAATCTAAACAAGGTAGTTCTGCAAACTGGATTAACAAACTAGCAGGTCTTCTTGAGCGCCGTTTAGATAACATCGTGTTTCGTTTAAACTTTGCACCAAGCATTCGTGCAGCCAGACAAATGG
>JAGRAZ010000028.1 GCA_020434345.1 Bdellovibrionales bacterium | reverse complement strand
GAAGACTTGATACAACCAATACAGTAAAGCGCATTGGCAGTGTCCTAACCCGTATAGACCTTGATCACACGCAGATTTTAGGAGATACACTTGATAAAATTGCAATTGAAAAAGCACCCATCCTTCAACCAAAAATTTTCAATGTTATTGCAAGGCAAGAAACACAAGCCCAGAATGTGCTTTCAAAATATACAAAAGACTTTGATGCAGTTGATGTAGAGGGTAAAGATTTTTTTCATTCTGGCACGTTTGATACATTCACATTTGAAAACGAAAATTTTTATCTTTCTCCAACGACTCTTGGGCTTTTAGGTCAACATCAAAGTACAAATGCTGCACTTGCAATTCAAGCAGCAAGTCATGTTTTAGGTTTAGAAGGTAAAACGCTAGAGAGTGAAAAAACAAAAAATGCGTTGTCTCAAACCAAACTTCTGGGGCGAATGGAAACATGGAAAAAGAAAAACCAAACTGTCATCGTAGATGTTGCACACAATCCAGCGGGTATCGATGCACTGATTTCTTATTTGTACACAAAAGACCCAAAGCAAAGATACCACATTATTTTTGGCTGTTCGAACGACAAAAATGCCAGCAACATGATTCAAGCACTTGGGAAAATTGCTCACAATATTGTATGCACTTCATTTGCACACCCTCGATCTTGGAAAGCAAATTCATATGCAGAAACTTGGTTTGAAAATGTCGAAACAGCATTTTGCGCAACATGGGAAAGCGCGACACAGCCCGTCATTGCAGCAGGTTCGATATTTTATATCGCTGAGCTTATTCCTATTCTTCAAAAATATGGCTTTGAGAAAGTTTGATTTTTTTGGGAAGACTTCCCATTTTAAGGTATTCTCTCAACCGTAGAAATAAGAAACAACCAACCTAACGTCAAAGAGAGAGAGTCATGCGAAAAATTTTCTTTTTATGTGTAACGGCATTTTTATTTACCGCTTGCGCTTCGAATGCTGAAAAGGCCATCGAGGAAGCAAGGTTTTTACTCGATAAAGGTGAGTTTGAACAAGCCATCGACAAGCTCGATGATATTGTGGATGATGACCCAACAAACCTTGAAGCAACCTTTTTGTTGGCAACAGCGTATGTTGGCCAAGCTGCGAGCGAACCGCGTATCAATTGCGAAGAAGAAGACACCGGCATTCTGGGTCTTCTGGCGTGCTTCTTACGGGAAAAAACAGACGACGACCGGCTTGGTCTGGCTACCTTTGCTCGAATTGCTCCGGCAACATTGACTGAAGTTGATAATGTTCGAACTGGCATTGATCTTCTCGCTGATATTGATCTAGACGACATCACAAGAAGCAATTCGTTTTCAGAAAAAGATGTTTATGCGCAAATCGCGATTGCACGCATGTTAACCCTTTCAACGATCACCACAATCTCTGAGGCAAATACTGGCGATGAAGCTGATTGTAATGCAAGCTTAATTAGCTCTTCAGAAGCAGATGACTTTAGAAGCGACCTTGCACAAGTACAAGAAGACTTGGACAATGCAGGTTTTCCATCTAATTTTGCGCTTATAACTCGCTCTAGAGATATCTTGGATGCAATTAATAACGCAGGCTTTACAACTCCAACGATTGGCGTTCAAACGCTTGTAGCGGATGCGTTTTCAACTTACACCCCTCCATGCGCATGTGCGACATGTGAACAAGCTGCGCTGGATGCGTACAACCCTTAATTGAAATAAAAGGAATAAGGAAAGGAACCAACCTATGAAAAAGTTTATGATTATCATTTTGAGTATCTTGATACCGAGTGCATCTTTTGCAGCAAGTACGATCCCCGCCATGTCTCCTTCGCTAAACAGAAAAGTGCGAAATTTAGGTATGGGAAATGTGGGTGTGTCAATCCTTGGCACACATGACTCAAGTGCGTTTTACAACCCTGCAGGGCTCAATGACCTTGAAGATGCGCAATGGAGATTCTTAACCATTACAGCAGAGATTGGAAGCAATGCTTTTGGCTTGATTGGAGATGCAATTGATTTCGGTAAAGATATTGATGATGCAAACTCAGATGACGAGCGTATCAATGTTCTTAATCAATTTATACAAGACCGTTCAGGTGAATTTCAATACACAAGATTAAATTTAGAGCTGATCAACTACACACGCAAGAATTTTGCGGTTGGTCTTGTCTTTGACGAACGCTTGGACATGTCTTTTCGTAACCAAGCCTATCCAAACTTTGATATGAGAACCATCGGGGATGTAACTGCATACCTTGCCTTTGCACAAGGATTTCTTGATGGCGGTTTGCAAGTGGGTATGACATTTAAACCCACCGTACGATTTGCGCTAGACGAAGCAGATCAGCAAATCACCTATTCTGATGTTTCTACAGAGAACGCGGATGGCGACCCTATCATTTTGGATCAATTCAAAAATATTTATGATCAACGCCAATTCAGAATCCCTGTGGACATCGGTTTTAAATCTAAACTAGCAGCGTTTTTTGATTCAGACTTTATGGAAACCTTTGATCCAATGATTGGTCTTGCATGGCAAGATGTGGGAAGCATGAACTTTGCTCCATCGCAAGGCAATACACAAACACTTAACTTTGGTGTTTCGCTCAATCCTAAACTTGGAAGAATTCAAAACAGTTGGGCGGTTGAGTTACGCGGTTTGAATTTGGATCGTCCTTTGATTTCAAAATTGCATATTGGTGCTGAATTAAAGCTACCATGGATTTTAGCCGTTCGTGGAGGACTCTCTCAAGGCTACCTTACTGGTGGTTTGACTGTTGATCTTCGATTCTTCTCAATTGATGCTGCAATCTATTCAGAAGAGATTGGACTTCATACACGTGAAGATGGTAACTTGCGCTATGCTGCAACAGCCAACTTCAAAATCTAACCACTAAGAACATATTAAAAAAAGGGCTACCAGATGTGTAGCCCTTTTTTTTGGCAAAGACTGCGCGGTCACTTCCACTTCAATATTCACAACCAAATAAGATCAAATTATTGTGCATTTATGGAAAACTCAAGTGGCTTGTTGAGCGACGAAGGAACAAAGAGTGAGGCGAAAAGTTAGTTAGGGCGGACGTTGGCAAAAGGGTTGGTATTCGTTGCCTCTGCTGATTCTGGATTATCCTCTGTCGAGGTCGGAACAAATTCTTCTTCTGGTGCACCAGCATACACGCCACCTTCAACATCGGTACTATATCGTCCACGAAGTGTTTTTGTATTTTCGACAGGTGCTTGGGAACTGTTTGCGCCTTCGTCTTGCATATAATCAAAACGCTTTTGAGGTTGTACTTGCTGAGGGTGACTTACTTCCTGAACATCGTTCACAGGTGCCATGTTCATTGTTTCATTAAAACCATAATCATACAGACCTTTGTTTTCTTGTACGTTGTTGGCCTTGTTAAATTCGCGACGTTGCTTGTTCTTTTGTACAGAGATACGACTCATGTCTTTGGCATCTCGTAGAATTGTTGGTGTTAGAAACACCATCAGGTTTACTTTTTCTACATCGGTTGCTTTGTTTTTAAATAGAGATCCAATAATGGGTACATCTCCTAAAATGGGAACTTTCTTTTCAACAGAAGATTCTTTATCTTTGATCAATCCCCCGATGACAACCGTCTGGCCATTCTGTGCAATGATTGTAGTTTTGGCTTTACGTTTGCTCAAATCATTGAACTGACTTTTGATGGGTTCATTGATGATTTGCTCTACTTGTAATGTAATTTCGTCTCCATCATTGATTTGCGGTGTTACACGCAACTCAAGGTTGGCTTCTTGACGATCAAAATCTTGTCCAATCACATCACTGTTGGCATTTAGAATATTTTTTGGAACCGATACCGTTTGACCGACAATAATTTCTGCCTCTTGGTTGTCTGTTGTTAAAATATTGGGTGAAGAGAGAACGTTAAAATTGCTATCATCTCTAACTGCTTGAAGAATGCCTCCAATACCCGGAATGCTGATACCATTTCCTAAATCAACACTACCGGTTAAAAATCCTAGGCCCAGTCCACCAGCGCCCAGAAGACCCGTAAACGGACTTCCATCCACGCCTTGCGATCCATCATTGAGTGTTGACCCTGCAGGACGAGAAGACAATACAGCGCCACCTTCTCCAACTTTTGCACCACCATGACCGGAAACACCAAAGGATGAATTTCCACCCATCTTGACTTCCATGATTAGGGCTTCTACAAAAACCTGAGGACGACGACGATCTAAATCTGCAATAACAGGATCCAGCGCTTCAAAATCTGCGGGTGTCGCTGTGATCACAAGTGAGTTGGTACTTGGGTCTGAGCCAATTCGAATCTCATCTTGAAACAATCCTGAAGAAACGTTGGCTTTGCCTGTGGTAATTGTACGTGCAGGTTCTGCTTTTGCATCTGCCGCTTTTGTTTCAGCTTTCTTAGTTCGACTTGAACTATGTTCAGCGCCACTGAGAATGCCGGACAACAATTGTGCTACATTTTCGGCATTGGCATGTTTTAGGTGACGAACATGGATACGACTTTTGCTCATATCACTGGCAATTGCCGTATCGATTTGTGAAATTAAGTCCAAAACTTTTTCGATACCCTTACGATTTGCAGTAACAATCAATGAATTGCTTCTTTGATCTGGAATAATTTTGCTAACGTCAGGTTGGTCATCAATGTTGGAAGAAAACGCACTCGCACTTGAAGTTGCTTTTGATTTTCGTGCGGCATCGTCAAAAATTTGTAAAAGCTTTTCAGCAACATCATCGGCTTGCGCAAATTGAAGAGGAATCACTTCAACCGTTGTTTCAAATCCCGGTTGATCAAGCTTTTGAATGATTTTAATCAAACGTCGAATATTGGAATCCAAATCGGTGACAATTAAAGAGTTGGTCGGACCATAAGCAACCATGCGCGCTTTTGAACGAGAAAATAATCCCTTGAGTGCATTTTGGATTTCATTGGCGCTGATGTATTTGATTGGAATGATTCTTGTGATCATTCGATCTGAACCTACAGTTTCAACACCTTCTAACACTTCATCAGTTTCACGAATGGCATCACTTTGTTTGCGAATTTGTGTCACTACACCCTTTTCAACAACGGTAAAACCTTTCATGGCAAGCGCTGCCAAAAAAGCCTCATAGGCTTCTTCAATACTTACTGGCTTAGGGGAAATAATGGTGACTTTGCCAGAAACGTTTTCATCCATCATGAAGTTTTTGCCTACAATTTGAGACATCGATTTGGCCATATCCTTGATATCCACATCGTAAAAATCAAGGGTTACCATCGAAGCCGCAAAACTTTGCGTGCAGATGGCAAAAATCATCAGCATAGGAAAAAGGGTCTTTTTCATAAATCTTCTCACATCATTGTATCAGCAAAGATGATGCCGAAATGGATTTTTATTAAGTATTTGATATTATTTGGTTTATTTTTGCAAATGGAAAGGCAAAGTGGTGATTTCTCGCCACCTGTGGGTGATTTTATGTCCCAGCAATTTCAGCCACTTATTTGCATTTTTGCAAAACCAAGTACCTAGACAGCACACTTTTATTCTAGAGGCGTACGGATGGAGTGGATCTTTTCAACCATTTGTACAACCTTGCGCGTTTCTTTTACATCATGTGCGCGAAGGATGTGACATCCACGATCAACAGCAAGTGCTGCCACAGCCAAACTTGGTTCAAGCCGTTCGTTCACTTCCAAGTTTAGCGATTTACCAATAAATGATTTGCGTGATGCCCCAACAAGAATAGGCGCATTCAAAACATGAAAATCATTCAGACGATCAATGATTTCTAAATTGTGTGCGACACTTTTTCCAAATCCAATGCCCGGATCAATAATAATATTTTTGGCAAAGTCATAGGTTTCAAGTGTCTGTTGAAAAAATGTGCAAAGGTCATCCACAACGTTTTCATACGTGTAGTCTTCCTGCATGGTTTGAGGCGTACCAAACATATGCATAGCAATGATTGGAATATTGTACGATGTTGCAATCTCAAACATGTCTCGATTACGAAGACCTGTAATGTCATTGGCAATTTGTACCCACCCCTTCTTTGTAAAATGAGAAAGTACAGATGGTTTATAAGTATCTAATGAGATAGGCAGCGGGTAATGCTCTTTGGATAATGCTTCAAGCAAAGGAGACAAGCGCTTGATCTCTTCTTGTTCTGATACAGGTTCTGCCCCGGGACGTGAGCTTTCTGCACCAACATCAAGAATGTCGCCACCTTCGTCCACAATCTCCCACGCACGAGTAATCGCATCGTCCAATAGCGTAAACATACCACCGTCAGAAAATGAATCTGGTGTAATGTTGAGCACGCCCATAACTCGACACCGATGAAGCGGGAGCGAACCGCCGGGGTAATGCAGGACAAAATTCTTGTTCATAGCCTGTCTATATTATGTTTAAGTTTCAGGTACAAATGAAACATTCTTTGGTATACTAAGCACCGCGCCATGAAATATTTGGAAATTATCATTGAACGACACATCAAGATTATCAACTGGACGGGTGTCATTTTGGGAAGCTGGATTTTATCCATGATCGTATCAGAGCTTATTGGTACATTTCTGCCTGCACCCACATTTTCCTCAAGTGTCAGCGCAATAGAAAACCCATTGGAACGATTGAGTCAAGCCCACTCTAAAGATATCGCTTATTATATTCCCATTTGCGAACGAAATATTTTTGATTCAGAAAAAAGATCACCTTGTGTCAAGTCAGCCCCTGCTACACCTTTTGAGCAAGCTGAGCCACGTGTTGATCCAAATGCAGCACCTGTGCGAAGTTCAATTGGTGCTGTTTTAAAAGGCACTACAGTTTTTGGAGATCCTGCTAAGTCTTTCGCCATCATTGCTGAGGGTGGAAAAACTGAAACAGAAAACTATCGCATCGATGATAAAATTTTAAATCGCGCGCGCATTTATCAAATTGAACGAAATCGCGTGTATTTCTTTAACAATGGTCGCCGAGAATACCTTGAAATAGAAGGCCCATCCATTTATTCAGAAGGGACTTCAGGCGATCAGGCTGAAAGTCCGATTGCTACTCCAAGTGCTGGCATTCAAGTCGACGGGAACAACATCACTGTGTCACGGTCCAAAGTTGATTCAACGCTTGAAAACATGAATCAAGTTTTACAAGATGCGCGCATGGTTCCAAACTACAGCAATGGTGTTGTCGATGGCTTTAAAGTGTTTGGCATCAAACCCGGCAGCATATTTCAGGAACTTGGCTTGAGAAACGGTGACGTCATCAACCAAATCAATGGAACCACAGTGGACGGCATTGAAAAGGCCCTGCCCATGTTACAGCTGTTAAAAACGGAATCAAACTTTGACATTGGCATAACCAGACGTGGCCAGAAACAAGATTTAAAAATTAACGTTCAATAAAGTCGGCGTCCACGCCCTAAGTACCTAATTTTCTTGCAGTACAACACACACCTTGTATAACTATAGAGTGCCGCTTATGGGAGTATTCATGAGACAAAACCTCATTCTTTTTTTTACGCTTTTTGTGCCCGCATTCGTGTTTGCTCAATCCACTGGATCCAATCTTCAACTAACGGATAAAGGGTTGGTGAATTTAGATTTCGTCAACACCGAAATCGCCGAAATCGCCAAAACAATGGGCGAACTTACCGAAAGAAATTTCATCATTGATGATAAAGTCCGTGGCAAAATTACGATTATTTCTCCAAGGGCTGTATCCATTGCTGAAGCATACCAAGCATTTATATCAGCATTAGAGGTCAAAAATTTTACAGTTGTTCGAGTTGGGAAAATGCACAAGATTGTTCCCTTAAAAGACACCAAAAAGCTTCCTGTTGAAGTGGATGTTGAATACCCTGCGGGTGGAGGCGACGAATTTGTTACGCGTCTGGTTCCAGTTCAATACACAAAAGCCACTGAGCTTCAAAAAAGCCTACGCAATCTGATATCTAAAGATGGTGATATTTTTTCTTATGAACCGACCAATACACTCATCATCACAGACTCTGTCGTAAACATTCGACGCCTTATTCGCATCATTCAAAAACTTGACCAACAAGGGTTTGCAGAATCTATTCATGTTATTAAACTTCGTTATGCAACTGCCGCTGACACCGCAAAAAAAATCACAGACATTTTTGATCTAGGAAAAAGCAACCAGAATAACGCGCCTAATGCAGGTGCACCTGCTGCGGATGATGTAACCAACTACATCTCGAAAATTATTCCGGATGATCGAACCAACTCTTTGATCGTTGTTGCCAACGATGACGGTTTGGCAAAAATTAAATCATTTGTTCAGCAAATTGATCAATCGCTAGAAGACCAAATCAGCACTGGACGAATTCATGTTCACTACTTGCAATATGCAGATGCTGTTGAACTTGCAGCAACACTTGGGGGTGTTTCAAGCAGCTCATCACAAAGTCGCCAAAGCGGAAGCAACCGATCAGGACGAGGCGCAAGAGGAAACAACGCACAACAGTCAAACCCTCCTGCACCGGCAAACTCTTCCTCGACAAATTCATCTATGCTTGGAGGTGAAGTAGAGATCGTTGCTGATGAGCACACAAACGCACTCATCATCACTGCGTCCCCTGCTGACTTTGAATCTCTCTTACCTGTTATTAATAAATTGGACATACGACGCCCTCAGGCTTTTGTTGAAGCCATGATTATGGAAGTTGATATCGACAAAGCATCTGAAGTGGGTGTGGCTGCCAATGGAGCCAAAGATTTCAAAAATGGTGACGTTACAGTGTATGGCGGTACACAGTTTGGTGATTTAAGTTCAGTAGCACTTCCGCTTGCGTCTCAAGGTTTGCTCTTTGGTGTTCAGGGTGACAGCATTTCTGTTCCCATCGGCGGTGGTGAAAACCTTGATATTCCAATCTTTGGAGGTATTTTCCGCGCACTTCAGACAGATGGAACAATTAACGTTCTTTCTACACCAAACATTTTGACCCGAGACAATATGGAAGCAGAAATTATTGTCGGTCGTGTTGTTCCATTTATTACAACTTCAGGTCGGGATGTAAACAACCAACCCATCAATCAAATTCAACGCGAAAATGTTGCACTTACCTTACGTGTCACACCCCAAATCAATGCTTCTGATGAACTTACGATGGATATTTTTCAAGAGATTCAAGATTTAATACCCGGACCCGATATTAACATTTTTGGACCTACAACATCTACACGGTCTGCCAAAACAACTGTGTTGGTCAAAGATGGTCAAACAGTCACCATCGGTGGTTTAATTTCAGATCGTATTGAAACGTCAAACAGTAAGGTACCCATTTTGGGTGATGCGCCCCTGATCGGATGGTTGTTTAGAAACAGATCCAATACCAAGACCCGTCAAAGTCTGGTCATGTTTCTAACTCCCCACATTATACGAACACCTGAAGACCTAGAAGCCATGACACTTCAAAAAAATGAAGAACGCCGCAATTATCTTAAATACAACCACATCAAAGATCATCCGGGTGTTGAAAAGTATAAGCTAAACAAGGATTTCCGGTCTGGGCGCAGTGCAGTACCACAAGATTCGCCCTCTTCTGGCTTTATGGAAGACCCCCCAATCTCGTCTTCTGAAAAAGAAGAGTAAAACGTGGTAAATTTGCTATAATCGGTGTGTTGTCTTTGACTATAAAATTCATTCATAAAGTTAGGTTTTAAAAAGCATGAGCAACCCTTGGGACAAATCGACCAAAACAAAAATCGTCAAAAAAGACGATGTCACTGAAGTTATTCATCGTGACAAAAGTAAATTTAAACTTACCAAAGAAGAAAAAGAACTCATTGATGACGAAATTACCGAAGTTATCGAAAAAACAATTTCTAAACTCAATGTTATAAAAAGTGAAGATTTTGTCAAAGCGGTTGAACAAGAATTTGAACTCAAATCTCCCTCTGACAATACAATAGGTCAGATTTTATTGGGGATTAGCAATGTAAAACCTGAACAGCTTCAAGAAGCGATTGAACAAACCGAAGCAGATGAAACACAAATCACTGTCATTGGTGAATACTTGGTTAAAAAGAAAATCATCACTGAAAATGAATACATCCAAGCACTAAGTTTACAAACTGGTATTCCAGTTGCAGAAAAATTAGAAGAAGTTGAAATTGATTCAACTCTTTTAGAAAAAATCCCCATTTCTTTTGCAAAAAAGCATAACATTGTGCCCTTTATGATCAAGGGAGGCGCAATGATTGTGGCCATTGCTAACCCTATGGATCTTTCCCCCATCGATGATTTGCGTGTTTTAACACACACAAATATCAAGCCTATGCTTGCTTCTAAAACCTCAATTTTGAACGCAATTAACAAGGCCTATGATCGCACTTCTGGTGTTGGTGAAGAACTCCATCAGGATTTAATGGAGGACTTAGAAAACCAAGATCTTGATCAAGTAAGCTTACAAGAAACACAAGATCTGCTTGATTCAGACGATGAAGCTCCAATTATTCGATTGATTAACACACTCTTATTTCGTGCGGTTAAAGAACGCGCAAGTGATATCCACATAGAGCCTTTTGAAAAAGACATTTCTGTTCGCTACCGAATTGACGGTGTTCTCTATGAAATCATGAAGCTTCCAAAAAAAGCGCAAGCTTCAATTACTTCCCGTGTAAAAATCATGGCAGATTTGGATATTGCTGAAAAGCGCATACCTCAAGATGGCCGTATCAAAATTAAAATTGGTGGCCGCCATGTAGATATTCGTCTTTCAACGCTTCCTGCATCCTACGGTGAAAGTATCGTTATGCGACTTTTGGTAACAAGCAATGAGATTCCTAAGCTTGAAGATTTAGGGTTTGATCAATACCAACTTGAAATCATTAAACGAGTAACACGTTTAAGCCATGGCATATTCCTTGTTACAGGTCCTACAGGTAGTGGTAAATCAACAACACTTTATACTTGTCTTTCGAGCATGAATTCCAAAGATAGAAAGATCATCACGGTTGAAGATCCAGTCGAGCGACAACTAGACAACGTTATGCAAATTCAAGTCAATGCAAAGGTGAATCTAACTTTTGCCAGCGGCCTTCGATCTATCTTGCGACAAGATCCAGACGTTATCATGATCGGGGAGATTCGAGATCTTGAAACCGCAGAAATTGCCATTCAGGCATCACTCACAGGTCACTTTGTCTTTTCAACCATTCACACCAATGATGCTGCAGGATCCATTACACGTTTGATCGATATGGGCGTTGAACCCTTCTTGGTTGCATCCTCACTTGTCGGATCCATGGCACAGCGTCTAGTACGACAGCTCTGCGATGATTGTAAGCAGCAATATGAGCCCACATCGTTTGAACTCAAAGAAATCGGCATTACCCAAGAACAAGCCAAAACTACAACTTTTTATCGTCCTGTTGGTTGTAACGAGTGCGCAAACACTGGTTATCAAGGACGTATGGGTATTTATGAATTGATGCCTGTGGATGATAAGATTCGTCAGTTGATTTCAAAAAACGTAGATGCTGGCCAAATTCGCAAAGCAGCCAAAGAAAATGGCGTTAAGTTCTTACGGCACGATGGTGCACAAAAAGTCCTTCAAGGGTCGACTTCTATAGAAGAAGTTTTACGCGTAACCCAAGAAGAATCTCTATCTGATTAACTTTACCTCCAAGATTGCATATACCTTCCTACCAAAGTCAACTCGGCTTACTTTACGTTCGCTTCAAACGACTTTGTACGAAAGGCATATGCAATTAGAAAGTACTCCCCCCTCTCCCAGCATGCTAAAACTCATGCGGAAACAAACCTCATGCAACAATCTTTAGACAAGTGACATATGATGGCGCTTGCGCTACAATAACAATTCATGCCAGTTTTTGCATACAGGGGCGTTAATGCTCAAGGGAAAAATATCAAAGGCATCATTGATGCTGGAAGCATCAGTGATGCACGTGCGCGATTAAAGTCAGATAAAATTTTTGTCACCGACATTCAAGAATCTTCCAAAGCAGCATCCGCTTCGGGTGAAAGCAGATCCATTACCGGTAAAGGCCGAGTCAGCACACAAGATTTGGCACTCATGACACAGCAACTTTCAACTCTTTTAACAAGTGGCATTCCACTTGTTGACTCTCTAAGTGCGCTCATTGATCAAACAGATAATGTACGACTAAAAGAAACCATGTCAGATGTGCGCAGTCGTGTAAACGAAGGCTCTTCTCTTGCTGATGCATTTGCAAAACACCCTAAAGTTTTTAACAACCTTTATGTAAACATGATTCGTGCAGGCGAGGCCTCTGGTACACTGGACATGGTTTTAAACAAGCTTACTTTTTTTACGGAAAACCAGAACAAACTTCAGGGCAAAGTTGTTTCAGCACTTGCTTATCCAATTTTTATGATTTTTGCAGGTTCCATTGCCATGGTGATTATCTTTTCGGTGGTTATACCGAAACTTACTTCTCTGTACGAAGATATAGATCAAGCACTTCCCATTCCCACACAAATTCTTATCGGCATCAGCAATACCCTTCGCGATTATTGGTATATTTTGGTTGTTGTTTTGATCGGAGCAATTTTAGCGTTTCGATCTTTTGCTCGTTCGACCAAAGGTCAGTGGAAACTACATCAATATGCTCTGAACATGCCGCTCTTTGGTTCATTGTTTCGCATGGTTGCCATTGCTCGTTTTTCAAATACACTTGCAACACTCTTAAGCAGTGGTGTTCCAATTCTAACTTCTATGGACATTGTTAAACGCGTTATGAACAACGTCGTCCTTAAAGATGTCATTGAAAAAGTACGCACCAACCTTTCTGAAGGGGACTCCATTGCAGAACCTTTACGCCGCTCAGGCCAGTTCCCACCGCTTGTAACGCACATGATTTCCGTGGGAGAAAAATCTGGAGAATTGGAGTCAATGTTGTATAAGGTTGCAGAAACCTACGACACACAAGTGGAGAATAAAATTACAACATTAACTTCTTTACTTGAACCCATGATGATTTTAATTATGGCGGTTGTTGTTGGTTTTATTGTTTTTAGCGTCATGTTGCCGTTGATCAATATGAATAATGCATTTGGGTAGGAGATAAAAATGAATCGATTCGGAAATAGCGGTTTTTCACTTTTGGAAATTATGGCAGTTATGATTTTGCTTGCGCTACTTGGAGGCACTGCTGCAGTAACCTACAATGCACAAGTTAAAAAAGGCCGAATTCGAGCAGCCAAAACCCAGATTGCTACATTTGATCAAGCCATTTCACTTTTTGAACTCGATTGTGGTTTCTTCCCCACAGCGCTCGATGATTTGATTCATGCGCCTACCAGTCGCAGATGCAAAGGCTATCCTGACGGCGGCTACATCAAGAAAAAAGAGATTCCACAAGATCCATGGGGCGAAAATTACAACTATGATGCAAATGGCGCTCGAAGTGGTTTTGGCTATGATCTTTGGTCCAATGGTCCGGACAAGGAAGAAGGAACTGAGGATGATGTAACCAGTTGGGATTCAGACTCAGGTGATTCAAATGGTGATGAAGAGTAGCGATCACCGTTCTTTCAAACAACATACTAACGCATTCACACTTATAGAACTTATTTTTGTCATGATTTTATTGGGGCTTCTGGCTGGCTTTGCCATTCCCAAAATGGCCAACATTGCAGGGCTTACCCAAAAAACGCAAGTTACAAAAATGGCTGGTTTTCTCACACGCGCTTACCAAATGGCCTTGTTGCGAGGTAAAAATTTTCGCCTTGTTATTGATTTAGGAGAGAAAAAATTTTGGATTGAAGAAGAAATACCACCGCAAACCAAACCTCTTCTTCCGGACGAATTTAATGTGGACGATGTCCTGATGGAGTTTCGCAAAGAGGCCGAAACGTACATGGACGAAGAAGAAATCGAAAAAAGACAAAACGCACGTTTTGCAAAATTGGAAGATAAAGATATTCAACCCTCTTCCTTGCCATCCCCGTTGTTTATCGACTCTGTGTATCTAGGTACATTAGGAGAAAAAATCCGCGAAGGTGTAGTTTATATTCCTATCTCTCATGCAGGGTATCACCCTACAACAATAATATACATCGCACGAAGCGATGAGATCAAATACAGCCTCTTTTTTCCATCCCTATCCTCACGTGTCCAGATTGAAAAAGGCGAGCTCGCTCCTGACGACGTACAGTGGTAGCTTCTTTTCGTTTTTTGTTTTAAACATGCTATAGATATTCAATGAACAAGCAACCTGAGGCCGGATTTTCTTTGCTCGAAGTTCTAGCTGCACTTTTGATATTGGCTTTAAGTATTGTTGCTTTATCTGAAAACCAAACACAATCCATTCACTTAACAAAAACAGCCCAACTTCGTGATCAAGCATTAATTTTAGCAAGATCCAAAATGAACGAGCTAGATCGTGCGATTTCCGAAAAAGGTCTTGTAGAAATCAGAGATCAAGAACAAGGTGAGTTTGATCAAGAACTTTACCCGAGTTATCGCTGGGTTGTACTCAAACAAAAAATTCCTGTTCCAAACTTTGCAAGCTTGGTTTCGATGGCCTCTGGTGAAGAAGCTAGCGAAGAGGAGTTTGATACATCTTCTATGGAAGGCCCACTTAAAATGATTACAGACATTTGGGGCAAAGCCATTCGACAAGTCAGTATTGAAGTGTTTTGGAAAGAAAGAAACAATGAGAAATCTTACAAACTAGTTACGCACTACGTAGAAAAAGATGCCTTTTCTCAAGTTCAAGGACTCGTAGGTGGCCTTGGTGGTTCATCATCTTCAAACGAGGAACAAAACGAAAACCAAGGAGATGTTCCAAGTGAAAACTAAAGGTTTTACGTTGATAGAACTTATTCTTGCCATGCTGATCCTATCGATTCTTGGTATCTACACATGGATTTCTTTGGACGCATCATTTAAAACACAACAAACTGTTGAAAGGTTTGCTTCGCTATATGAGTCTGCAAGTGCTGTTCTAGAAAAAATCACTCTCGATGTGGGTCAAATGTTTGTTGTTCCATCCAACCAAAACTTAACATACATGATTGGCAGAGATAATGAGATTTCTTTCACTTCTTTAAGTCACTCTCCACTTACCAGTGAAAGCACTGAATGCGAACAAACTGAAATTTCATATAAAACAGAATCCAATCCCAATCGACAAAACTTACTCCTACTGCTTCGAAATGAGACACGCTTTATTGATGGCCCAAAAGAAGAAAAGGAAGAAGAGAACTTTGAAATCGTAACGGGACAACTATCAACATTAAAGCTGGAATACAGCAAAGATGGCGTGGATTACGTAAGCCTTTGGGATACCACAAACAGAGATCATGAAAATCAACTGCCTAAAATTGTTAAACTCACCATCGCACTAAAAGACAGCAATGAACGAAGTGATCAAGAAGACAAAGAAGTATTTTTTGAAACGTTTATTGATGTACCCATGTCAGAATTTTACATGCCTTCTCAAAAGGCAAATGCGGCAGGCAAAAACCCTAACAATCCCAATGCACCTACCCCTTCAATGCCAACGCCGTCTGTACCAACTGTTACAAACCCATTTGGTGTGAGCGGAGGTGTTGGTGGTTAAAAAGCCTTTGTTCCAAAAAGGAATCGCAATTCTATTGGTGCTTGGAGCACTTATGATTATTTCTGTTATTGCCATTGAGTTAACCCAACGCTCTCAAATGGCCAAACAGTCTGTGATTGGCAGAAGAGATGCTGCCAAGGCACTAGAACTTGCAAAAGCTGCTTTTCGTTGGTCAACGTTTCGACTGCAGCTTGATACACAACTTGATCAAATTCCAGTCATCCCCAATACAAATTTTGGTGGCAAGAAAGATGACTTTTCTGAAATGCAATGGAACTTCCCTTTAACCTATCCGTTTCCTACCAATCTAGCGCCAGACGACCTTGACGATTTAAAAAACGAACAAGTCGCTTCTGCAGAAAGCTTGGAAGGTTCGTTTGTTTCATCGATTGCTGATGCAAGTGCAAAAATCAATCTTAACGACGTAGGCATTGGTGGACCCCCGGGTCAAAAAGTAATTTCTGGCGCTGCCAAAGTTTTACAATATCTTTTGGCGTCTCCTCGTTTTCAAAAATATTTTGAGTATGATTCTGATCAACGCATCAATGAGTTTATTTATGCTTTGGATGACTACACGGACTTTGACTCGCAAATCAATCATTTGGGTGGTGGAGATGAAAACCAAGAGTATCAAGTCAAAGATTTCCCCTATTCAGTAAAAAACGGGCCCTTCTATACGCTGTCTGAAGTCAACATGTTAAAAGTGATGAATGATGAAATTTTTGAGGAGCTCAAGCCCTTTATAACCATCTATCCCTTTGATGCTTCTATTCCAAGGGTTTCATCTCAACCTGTCATTCCGAAAGGAAAAATCAACATCAATACAGCGCCAGTAGAATTAATCGCTGCGATGATTTCACCTCAAGCCATGACAAGCAATCGTGACCGCTTAAATTGCGCAATGCGTTTTGTACAAGCGCGAAACCTTCTTGCCTTCCGATCCGTCAAAAAGGGTGGCACTGAACCCAACGCGATGAATTTTTTTACTGAGTTCTGTGGAGCAGTGGATTCACAAGTCAATCCCGATGCCCCTGCGTTTATTGAAAAACAGGTATTGGATATTTTGGATGTAAAATCGGATGTTTTTGAGATCCAAGCCATTGGAATTTCTGGCAATATTGAAAAGACAATTTCAGCAGTTGTGTTAAGATCCAAGGAGGGTATCAAAACCCTGTATTGGAAGGTTTTATAAACGATTGAAGGGTTCGTCTTTAACGTGGCACATCAAGTTGTTGGATTAGACATTGGCACCTACACCATTAAGGCGGCGGTGTTTCAAACGACATTTCGCTCAATGACCTTGAGCAATTTGATCGAGTCTTCGCCTATTGGGTTTGAAGATATGAATCCCGAAACACATGCACAAACACTGTCCAAAGCAATTTCACAATTTATTGATCATTACCAACTTCGTAACGCCACGTTTTGCTCCACACTCTCAGGTAAAGACGTAATTTTACGCATCAAAGAATACCCCTTTGGCGCCAAGCAAGTCTTAAAAATTTTAACCAACGATATTGCCGATGAAATTCCCATACCCATTGAAGATTTAATGATCGAGCATCACCATTTTATCACTGAAAAAAATCGCACGGTGACACATGCAGTTTGTGTTCAAAATGAAATGATTCAGAATCATCTTTCGATGATTCAAGCGGCAGGCATTGAACCTTCACTGATCTCTGTTGATTCTCTCACCCTACTCAATGTTCAACAGTTTTTGCAGCATCATCCACACCAAAACTTTGCAATTGTTGATATCGGTCATTCAAAAACATCGATTTGTATCATTAGCCAGCATGAGCTCGCATTTGTAAGAACGCTTTATACAGGCGGACGCGACATCAATGAAAAAGTTCGTCAGCATTTGGACTTAACACTGGACCAGTCCATTGAAGTAAAAGAAAAACATGGCGTTATAGAATCGGATCAACGTCCATTGCAAAGCAAAGATTTAAAAAAACTTTCATTTGCAATCCAATCCGTCATCGACCCTCTTTTTCGTGAAATCCTACAAACTTTTCATATGTATCGTGCTCAGAATTATCTGACACAAGATCGAAAACAAATTTCGCATGTATTTTTCTGCGGCGGAACATCGCTCGTTCGTAATTTACCCCATTATTTCACATCACTTGTAAACACGCCTGCATCTGTTATTGATTTTTCACAAACAGGTGTAGAACTAAACAGCACATCCTGTGCGAAGTTCGCAACTGCTATAGGCACAGCATTAAAATTTGCTTCTAAATCAAAACAGCAACTACCAAAAGATCAGGTCAACTATCGAAAAGGCCCCTATTCACTTGTCCAGGACTATGGAAAATACAAAGACAAGGGGTTATTTTATATAAAATGGTTTGGCGTATTCTTCACATTACTACTCATTCTATTTTCCTTTAAAAGCTTAAATCTTCGACAAGAATACAAAAACATTGAAAAAGCCGCGAGCAAATCATTTGAGCAGTACATACCCGGTACAAAAATCGCTTCCTCAACCAATGCGGTCAAAGCACTTACACAAAAAGTAAGCGAGCTTGAACAAAAACAAGTGATTTTAACGTCAGGGTTGGATCAACTCACTGCGCTGGGCGTACTCCGTGAGTTATCAATGCGTATACCTTCAACAATCAAACTAGACACGGAAGAGCTTTCTATCGATCAAAACAAAGTTACTCTTCGAGCCCAAACAGATTCTTTTGCATCTGTTGATCAAATCATCGGCTATTTGGAACAGGTTCCGTTTTTTGACCGTATTGAAAAAGGCAACATGAAAGAAAAAGAAAATCGCCAAATTCAATTTCAGATTACAATTCTAATTGGCGAAGAAAAGCCATCACCTGATGCAGGCGAGGACAATGAATCATGATGGATGTTATTAAAAACAAGCTTCATGTTGTCATTGAGCCTATCCAAACAGAACTCAATCGACTTTCAACACGCGAACGAATGATAGTGTACGGCTCTGCCATCGCCTTGGCATTTGTACTCGCATTTATTATTCTGATTTGGGTTGGATCAAGTGCGTCTTCGTACCAAAGAAAAATTAGAAAAAGCCAACAAAACATTCAGAAAATCCATGAGATTGGCGCCCGTTATCAGCAAATTGAAAAACAAGTATCTCAACTCGACCGAATGATTTTACAAGCGCCGAGCAACTTTCAACTTGCTACAGAACTTGAAAAACTAGCCAATGCGAATCAAATCCAGATTGATTCTTTCAAAGAAAAAGCTGGTCCTCAACACGAATTTTACGAGGAAACACAAGTGATACTCTCAATTAAGGACGTTGATATTCGATCTCTGATCGATTTTTTACAATCCATCGAGAATTCTGGACGGTTTATGTTGATCACCAACTTAAACATCAAACCAGCCTTTAAAGACCCCACCAAACTATCCGTACAGGCTGTTATTTCAACCTTTTCCCCGCTGTAAGGTCATTGACACGATCAATAAATCCGATAGGATGGAATGGATAAAATGGTCAAAATTTCCTTTCAACATATAAAAGAAAAATACGGACGATTTATACTCGTTGGGCTTTGTGTATTTTTGATAGGGCTTGTGATTCATTTTCCTGTTCACCGTCTAGCACCCATGATCACAAGCATGATTGAAAGAAATTCTGGCTATCAAATTCAGGCTTCCCAAATGTCTATTGTAATGCCATTTGGACTTTCCATGAAGGACGTATGGATTCAGGGACCTCCAATCATGAATGTTCCAGTCAATCACAAATTTGAATCTGTTAAGCTTTATCCATCCATTACATCGCTACTTACCTATGTTGCTAAAAAATCTTTGGGCGTTAGTTTTAAAGCCGATCGTGGTGCAGAAAAGTGGAACGGAAGCGTTGCCCTTGGTCCCAAATACACGGATGTCTCTTTGCGCGGATCTGATCTAGATTATTCTTTTATCGTGCCGCTTGAGCAATACAACCCAATGCTTGCAGGACAAACCGTAACCATTAGCTCAAGGTTTCGTTTTGAACTTGATTTTGAAGCTCCCACACCCGATCTACAGCTTGGTGACTTTACAAAGGCAACTGGAGCGCTTTCGCTTC
>JAGRAZ010000027.1 GCA_020434345.1 Bdellovibrionales bacterium | reverse complement strand
TCATTCTTTATTGCTTCAGATTTTGCACTCACGGACTCTTGGAAAACAACCAATGAATGAGAAACTAATTTTTCAAAAATAGCTTTAATTTTATTTGCATCAAAACCTACGATTTTTTGTATTTCAGCAATTGAACTTTTGCCATTGATACGAGAAAGTACAAAAGCATCTTCAGGCGTAAGGGTAACTCCCTCTAAACTAGCCTTTGCATTCAGAATGGGGATATTTGTAAATTCCACGCTATTTCCTTGGGTGACTTTCTTCATATACACTCTTGAGCTTTTCTTTACTCACTTTGGTGTATCTTTGTGTTGTAGCAAGATTTTCGTGACCGAGCAATTCTTGAATGGTGCGCAAATCTGCCCCTTTGTTTAAAAGGTGTGTCGCAAAGGCATGTCGAAAAGAGTGTGGTGAAATTCGCTGTCCAAACCGAAAAAAGATTTTATACTTTGATAAAACGTACCTGACACCACGTTCAGTCATTTTTTTTCCTTTTGCATTACGAAAGATAGCACCAATATTCTGCCCTTGTTCTTGTTGTAAGATTTGAAGTGCTTCATGCGTATACTCACTCATAGGAACAACACGAGTTTTCTTACCCTTACCTTCTACAACGGTGATAAGATTTTTTTCAAACGCAACATCTTCCCATAAAAGTGAAACCACTTCACTTACGCGTAATCCAGATCCATACATCATTTCAAAAATGGCAATATCTCTATTTGTAAACTTTTGATGTTCTTTTCCCATTTCAAAAAAATATTCTATATCTTTTTCTGATGGAACCTCAGGTAACTTTTGATAAACCTTGATTGAATCTAGAGACGCTGTTGGATCTTGGTGAACCCATTTCATTTGCAAACAGTATGAATAAAAGCTTTTAAGCGAGGATATTTTTCTAGCATTTGTTTTTGAAACTCTTTTTTGAACAAAAAGCCATTGAAGATAACTTTGAATTTGTGTCATGGTCACTGAAGATACACTTTTTGGATCTTCAAGTTGCAACCAGTTTCGATCCATCAAAAACTGAAGGTGCTGCACAACATCTGCAACATATGCGCGCACTGTGTGTTCAGATAACCTTCTCGCATGTGTTAAGTATTGTTGATAGGTTTGTACCAACTCATGTTCAAGAAGTTTGTTTTGTATTTTGGATTGCTTCTTTTCTTTCATGCCACCACGCCTTGAAAGAGCTTTGAGCCCTTTCAACCATTTTTTTTCGGCGATCTTTCTTTTTCATTCTAGGGGTATTTTCAAGCGGTGGCAAGATCCCAAAATTAATGTTCATGGGAGAAAAATCGCTTTGAAGCGGATTGGAGGTGATTACACGAATGAGCGCGCCAAAAGCTGTATCTGGCGGGGGCACCCGAAGGTCCAAGCCCAAGAGTCTTTGTACAATACATAATCCAACCCACTGCCCCATGGCCGCAGATTCAACGTATCCTTCCACACCTGTGAGCTGACCTGCAAAAAAGATTCGATCTTGCGTTTTTAAAGCCAAGTCTTCTTTTAGTGTTGAAGGAGAGTGGATGTATGTATTGCGATGCATAGACCCCATGCGAATAAACTCAACGCGTTCAAGACCGGGTATGGTAGAGAAAATCCGCTTCTGCTCTCCCCACTTCATACGCGTCTGAAATCCAACCAAATTATACATTGTTGTAGGCATGTTTTCTCTACGCAGCTGAACCACTGCGTAAGGCGTTTTGCCTGTTTTTGGATCTGTTAATCCCACAGGTTTCATTGGACCAAATGCAAGCGTTTGCAAACCTCGATCAACCAAGTTCTCAATCGGTTGACACCCTTCAAAGCATTTTAATTCTTCAAAATCTCTTACTTCAACTTTTTGTGCATTTTTAATTTCAGAAACAAATATGTCATACTGCTCTTTGGTCATAGGACAGTTCAGATAATCTTTTTGATCCATCTCGTATCGAGATCCGTAAAAAACTTGATCCATATCTATTGTCGCTGCATCAACAATCGGTGAAATTGAATCGTAAAAATACAAGGTTTCATTTCCAATTAATTTTGCAACCTGTGACGAAAGTGCATCAGAAGTCATCGGACCTGTCGCAATCACGACATAACCATCATCAGGTATAGTTGCACATTCTTCACGCACAATTTCAATATGTGGATGATTTGCAATCACGCTTGTCACAAGGGCCGAGAATTTTTCCCGATCCACGCCTAATGCACGTCCAGCAGGGACTCTAGCTTCCATTGCTTGAGAAAGAATAACAGATCCAAATTGGTTCATCTCATCTTTCAAGAGCGCTGGAGCGGTATATTCGTCTAAAGATCCAAAAGAGTTACTACAAACAATTTCTGCAAAATTGGGGGATTTATGTGCAGGCGAAAACTTCTTAGGTTTCATTTCAAAAAGCCTTACATTAAATCCATGCTTGGCAATCATCATAGCAGCTTCCACTCCTGCCATTCCTGCGCCTATGATGTTAACTTTTGTTTGTTTCACATATACCTCGAGGTTAGTACATACCTACCATCTGAAATTCGATCAACAATTCCCCGACATTCAAAATCACTCAGCGTGACCATAATATCTCTGATCATAAACTCTGCGTACTGCACACAGAAAGTCTCGATGCTTCTAGGTTCGTCTACATCCAAATATTGCACCAATGTTTTTTCCAATGGCGATTGAAAAACTGCATTTACCTTTTCTTGTGCTTCTTTTACCTTACCAAAGTGCCCCAAGATCATCTGTGCATCATATGCCATCCATGCTCCATCGCGAATCAGTTCGTTGGGATATTGTGACATTGGAGAATCGATCGGGCCCGGTATACTGTAAATTTCCTTATTTAACAACAGCCCCTCATGCACTGTAATTTTTGTACCACTCTTTTTTCCTGCTTCAACAACCAAGATTCCGGAGCCCAATGCTGCGTTGATACGGTTTCGATCACGAAAGTGGTGTGTCATTGGACCAACACCCCACGGATATTCTGATACGATCGTACCACCTGCTTCAAGAATTTGTGCGAAAAGTTTACGATGCTCAGGTGGATAAACTTGATGAAATCCATGCGCAAGAACAACAAGCGTATAACCAAAATGATCAACCGCTGCCTTGTGAGCAATCCCATCAATACCACGTGCAAGACCACTTACAATACCAATACCTGCTTGCACAAGCTCAGATACAATTTTTGATGCAATTCTTTTTCCGTAATGACTTGGCCTTCTGGTGCCAATAACAGACAACAGCGTTTCTGCTGCAGGAATGCTTTTGCCCTTACAATAGAGTGTAAGTGGAGGACGTTCTAGTGCCAATAGCGCTTTAGGGTAATTCTCTTCACCCAAAACCAACATTTCAACACCATGTTTTTTGTGGCATGCAAACACTTTTTTACCGCGATCATCGGTCAGACAAGAAAATGCGGTATCATGCGGATCTTCCGACACATCTAAATACAACTGACGTAATGATCCAGCATTAGTTATTTTTTGGTATTTTTGACCAACTGTGAGCCTTGGCTCTAACGTAAAATTAATAACAAATTCTTGAAACATAAAACATGAATAAGCACAGAACGTGCCAAACTCATGATTTTGAATATAGTAGTTTACTTGTTGTTATTCAATCACGGTTGTAACGCGATCACCAACTTCAAGTGCCTGCTCAAGTGACACAACATAGGCTGTAGAAACGGTATCCCATGTCTCTACAATCATAACACGACCCACAGGAACATCAGGTAGGTTCTTATCATGGCCCATATCAAGACCATCGCCACGACGAACAACATACAATTGCACACCGTCTTTCAAACCATCCTTGGATCCGATATTAAGAAAAACAAAATCATTGTTGCTGATCATCATTTGGAGATTATCTGCTTCTGCAATTTTTCCTTTGATCAATTCATCAGTATAATGAGGAACCAAATTTCGAATTTCAGGACGATATTCGATCAACTCGTCACCACGTTCCAAAGCCTCATCCGCATCTAAGATAATACCTTCAAAAACTTTTTTGCGAGCATTTCTAGGGCTTTTACGAATATCAGTAACTTGCATTACTCCTTTTTTCTTCACAAATGTTCCTAGACGACCACCATCAGGGTCACTCACTTTCTTTATCTTCTCAATAACAAAAAACTTGGTTCCAACCTGAATGTCGTCTCTGTAATCAGATCGGAAAAAATCAACATATACGCGGTCGTTAAAAACCAACTGCTTCTTAGGTTCACCCGAATGTGTAATACGACCTACTGTTGGCACATGACTTGGTGTAAGTAGATTTCTGTTGATTAATCGAACAGACACACCTTGACCAGTTGCAATGTTTTTCTCTACAACTGTTTCACCAAATGGATTATCTACCTCTTGATACAGCCCTGCTTTTGGAGATTTCTTCTCTTTTTTCTCACCTTGAACGACTTCAAATGTCATGGGTTCATCTTCATCAGTATCTTGTACAATTTCTAAATTTGGAAACGAACTTTCAGTACCCGGTGTAAAAACCAATTGATTGCCGGGATAGATTAAATGCGGGTTTTTAATATACTGGTTGAGAGACCACAACTTAGGCCAATAGTATGGGTCATCCAAGAGTAGAGAACAAATATCCCAAAGGGTATCTCCCGATTGTATGATATACACTTTATCAACTGAGAAACTTTGAACAGAGCCTTCCCCAGTCATCATAACTTCTTGATTGCTTGAAGGTGAAATTTCACTTGTGTCTGATTCTATAACTTCTGTTGTAACATCTAAATCTGCATCAACTTCATCTTGCGCAAAAACATTCAGACTGATCATCAATAGACTAAACCATACAACTTTTTTGAGTTTCATTCTTCCCACCTATTTTATCGTTTCTAAAGTTTTTTTCGCTTTCGCGGCTGCAACAGTTTTTGGATATTTTTGAATTAAAATCTCTAAGGATTGTTTTGCAATCTTCATTTGAGACAACTTCATTGAACAATTGGCTGAACGAAGCATAGCATCTGGCACTTTGTTACCTTTAGGAAAATCCCGAATAACATTTTTGAAATACATATTTGCCGTTTGGTAATCTTTTTGAATGTAATAGGTTTCACCAATCCAAAAATGAGCATTGTCTGTCAAATCATGTTTTGGGTGTTGGTCAACAAAAGCTTGCATACGATTTCTACATGTTGGGTAATCACCATTTTGAAACGCCTGATAAGCCAATTCGTAATCAGCCTGTGCTTTGGATCTCTTGCTTGTAAGAGGTTTCGGTGTTTCATCCTTTCCCCATTGAATCTTATCTAGGTCTTCATTGGTAAAAACCAAAGTCCCTTCCGATGCGATATCTTCCTCAAAAAAAGCGGCCCGATCATCATCAAAGGGTGTTTTTTGTGGGCTTTGATCTTCTGAAACCTCAAGGGGTGCTTGTTCTACAGGCGCAGGCCCCATAGGCTGAGCACGACCTTTTAAAAGGGTTACATCTTCTGAAAGTGCAGCAAGATCCTTGTTCACTCCATCTAGCTTGCTCTTTAAGACTTGATTTTCGGTTTCAAGCCGAGAAATTTGCGTTTGCAATTCTTTTGACGCACATGCGCTAAATAAACCTACCCACAATAGAATCAAGAACTTATGAAACATAGTCATGGATTAAATTATAGTAGGAATCGTAAGATCCTGCAAAGAAACGATTGAAATTTAAGAGGGAAGGCTTTTTACCAGATTTTGCTTTGAACATCTGCATTGCGTTTAATCAAGATGTCTACAAGCGCCCTATCATAATAATTGGTCTGGTTGCGGATTTCAGAGGAAATAAACTTATTGTAGTAATCACGCCCCTCTTGAAACTCCTCGGCACAAACTTCAAAGAGGTTGTCTTCTAGAAGGCCCTTTCGAATTTTGTCTTTATGATACAAAAGAATGTCTGAGGCTATAGCTCTTGCTTTTCTTTTGGCAACTTCGTGATCTGTAATCATCTACCCACCATTGTATCGTGATCTTTCCATTTTTCTACATTAAAGTAAAAAACTAGCTTTTTATCAAATGACTTACGCCTTCTTTGACTATTTCATACAAATTGGGTTCTTCTGATTCTTGAAGCCGTTTTACTCGTTCTGGGTCTGACTCTATCCAATGTAAAATTTTGTCTGTAACTTTTGTTTGAATCATCTCCGCAAGAAATGCTTTGCGTTTTCTCAGTAAAATATCATTTTTTTCTTCACTTTGAAGAATATGGGTACGATGCTTTTCAATGGCCTCAACAAGTGCAGGGATTCCCTCTCCAGTCTGAGATTGGGTTAGAATGATAGGTGGTTTCCAAGCAGATACTTGTGGAACCAATGACAACATCATTTCAATGTCATGTGCAATTCTTTCCGCACCATCTCTATCTTTTTTATTGATCACAAAAACATTGGCAATTTCTAACATGCCAGCTTTGAGTGCCTGTATAGAGTCACCTGATTCAGGGGTCAGTACAACAACTGTTGTATCCACGAGATTCATTACATCTACTTCTGATTGTCCTGCACCAACCGTTTCTACGATGACACGCTCTGATCCAGAAGCATCGAGTATTTGTAAGAGTGCTCGTGTTGCAAATGAAACGCCACCACTTTTTCCACGACTACCAATACTTCGTATAAAAACCCCTTCATCAGAAAAATGACGTTGCATACGCACCCGATCACCGAGCACAGCCCCGCCAGAAAAAGGGCTTGATGGATCCACGGCCAAAATTGAAACTTTGTGCTTGTCTTGTCTAAAGGCTTTAATGAGCTGATCAATAAGTGTACTCTTACCAGCACCAGCAGGACCAGTAATACCAATGGAGAAACCTTGCCCTACATGAGAAAAAACAGATTCGAGAATTTCAAATGCTTGATCATCCTGTTCCTCCACAAGACTTAAAACACGAGACAGAGATCGACGATCTCCCTTAATCATATTTTGCACAAGTTCTGAAATTTTCTGATCCATAAATACTTTGTACCGTACGACAAAGGCATATCATCAATCGTTTCAAAATATAAAATTTTTGAAAAAAGATTATTGATTGACCACTTGCGCAAGCTGTTCAAATTCAAAAGAAAACGATTGCTCAATTTGATCTAGCACGCGCAAAGGATGAAAAGTCGGATCCATAATGTATTGAAAAAGTTCGCGCGGTTGCATGCAAACACGGCTTGCAATCTGCACATATCCATACACTGAAACTAAATCTTTCAGCATCACAGGCACCATTTCATAGGTTAATGATTCATTTTCCAAAACCCTACGATGAGATTGAATATACGACAATGCACCTTGCAATGTAGAGATATAACTTTGAATTCTTTTTTTGTATGAAGAATATTGGGGGTCAAACGTTTGCTTTACAATTTGTTGCAGGGCCCTTGCACGATCAATATCTCTTTTTTGTGTGTTTTTACTGCCCGCACAAAGAAGAATCTTTTGTGCAGGGTGATTTTGAATGTAATAAATACGATACCCTGTCTGATAAAAAATTCTAAATTCAAACAGGTCATACCCCAAGGACTTATGGTCCCCAAGATGACCGCTTCGAATTTGATTCATTCTTTTAAGAATAATAGAGCGAGCATCATAGCTGGCCATATTAAACAGCCAGTCGGTGGCAGGTCGGACTTTATCCACCGGCATAAACTCTAAGAGCTCAAACCCCACTAACATCTATTTTACGATTCTGAACACCACACTGTCAAGCAAAGTATTTTTACGGTGAAATTACTTAGAATCTTATGCTTACTTCAGGTACTCTATTAACTGTTATGAAAGTTGTAGGGCTAACGGGTGGGGTTGCGTGTGGCAAAACAGCTGTTACATCATACTTAAGGAAAAAAAAGTTTACGGTTATCGATGCTGATGAAATCGTTCAAAATCTCTACCTAAAAAGATCTGTCTTAAAGCAAATTCAAAACCACTTTCAGACCACTGACAAAGGCGAACTACGAAATATTATATTTTCGAATAAAAACGCAAGACACATTCTTGAAAACATTCTGCACCCTCTTGTACGAAAAGAAATTCAAAGCCAGATCAAAAAATACAAAAAAGCACATACCAAATCTTTAATTGTAAGCATCCCGCTTCTCTTTGAGAAAAATATGCAAGATTTGTTCGACACGGTTGTTGTTGTGATCTGTACAGAAAAAAACCAACTTAAAAGATTGATGAAACGCGATGGTATCAATGAAGAAACAGCCAAGCAGATGATTTACGCTCAGCTTCCTACAAAAGAAAAGGAAGCGCTTGCGAACACTGTTATTCGCAACAATGGCAGCATAAAACAGCTACATGAAAAAATAGACAAGCTGATTCAAAAAATACGCTAAAAAACTTCCAAAATTCCCTTGTACAACATAACGGCAACACAAATTGGTGCAATCACGCGAACAACCCACACAAGACCCTGCAAAAGAAACTTTGATCGAATTCCAACAGCTTCTTCAATGGCTTTGGGACCCAATACCCATCCAAAAAAGATTGAAATCATAATACCTGTTAAAGGCATCGTAATTTTTGAAGATAAAATATCAAAAACATCAAATACATTATTTTTTCCGAAAATAATTAATTTTGGGTAAGCGCAAAGAACTCCACAAATCCACATCGCTCCTCCAACAAGAAACGTTGCTTTTATGCGAGACCATTTTTTGGTATCGATCAAATAAGCGCTCAATACTTCTAAAATAGAAATCGCTGAAGTCAATGCTGCAAAAAATACCAATATAAAAAATGCGTTTGAAACAAACCAGCTTCCGGGAATTTGCTTAAACAAAAGTGGCAATGTGACAAACATTAGCCCCGGTCCAGCACCCGGCTCAGCATTAAACGTATAAACAATCGTGAAAATAATTGTTCCTGCTAAAAGCGCGATAAATGTATCCAGCAACACAACTGCAGCTGCCTGCTTTAAAACAGGGCCTTCTTTTTCCATATAACTTCCATAAATGATCATTGAACCCATACCCAAGCTCAATGTAAAAAATGCGTGGCCAACAGCTTCCAAAACTGACTTCCATGTTAGTTTTGAAAAGTCAGCTGCAAACAAAAAGTGGATCGATTCTTTAAAGCCCTCTAAAAACAAACTGTATACAAACAAAAAAATCAACAAACTAAACAAAATAGGCATTAAGATTTTATTCCATTTTTCAAGTCCGTTAGAGACACCCTTAGCAACAATACCAATCGTGATTAACATGAAGGTAGAATGCCAAAAGATCTGTGTCCCTTGACGATTATGAATTAAATCCACAAAGTAGTTCTTTACGAAATCATCAGACTCATTTGCAAATCTATGCAATAAAGATTGGTATTCAAAATCCAAAACCCATCCACCAACCAATGAATAAAAAGATAGAACAAGAAAACAACCTAACATGCCTAAAAAGCCAGCACTTTTCCAAAATGTACCTGCGTGATGAAGTGTTTCAAACGCTTCGATGGTATTTTTTTGAGATTTTTTTCCGATGTAAATCTCTGCAATCATCAATGGGAATCCAATCAACGCAATACAACCCAAATAGACAAGAACAAATGCGCTTCCCCCATTGGCACCAGCCATATAGGGAAACTTCCAGATATTACCTAAACCGATCGCCGAACCTGTCGCGGCTAAAACGAATGCAATCCTGCTACTCCAATGTGCTCTATTTGCCTGCATGTTGATCCTCCCAAAAGAATATATATAGCTTCTATGGCATGGTTGAGGATCGTTTGTCAAAAAGGAACTGCTTTTATCAAAAGCAAATGAAACAAAATGGTTAAAAAACCGTCTCTAGTGGAGGGTTTTCTCAGCCGGAGTCATCTGGCTATCAATCAATTGAAAGTACCCGTATACAAGTGCCTTCTGAAGATTTTTTGGCTGAGAAGCAAAGAAATTCTGCTTGTCCTCCAAAGAAGCATAATCAAAACTTTCGTTGATGACTCGATTGATTTCATCAATTTGGTTCTCAAGAAGTTCTGTTAGCTCTTCGTGTGGATGTTCGAAAGTCATTCGAATCATTTCCGGTTTAAAAAGAATGTGGTGACCACGCTTTCCCTCTTCCAATAACGCTTGAAATCGGAAAACTTCACCCAGCATATCTTCAACCTGTAGAACAAGTTCATCTTGATGGTCATTCTTCATAACTACAAGTGTAATCCCTAGAAACTGTTTGTCAACGGCTTGGCGTTTTTCATGAGGCTGTCAAAAAAGAAATGTAGTTTGGACTTGAGCTGGCTGCGTGTTATAATTTGGTCGATCATTCCGTGCTCCAACAAAAATTCAGACCGCTGAAATCCAGATGGAAGTTTTTCTTTAATTGTTTGTTCAATAACACGTGGCCCTGCAAACCCAATCAGTGCATTCGGCTCTGCAAGTATAATATCTCCCAACATCGCGATAGAAGCTGCAACACCACCTGTTGTTGGATGCGTAAGTAAAACAATAAAAGGCAGTTGATGATTTCTTAATCTTGAAAGAGCGGCTGTAGTTTTTGCCATTTGCATAAGTGACAAAATACCTTCTTGCATTCTTGCACCACCACTAGCAGTTATAATGAGGCAGGGTTTTCTTTCTTCAAGTGCAAGTTCATAAGTTCGTGTAATTTTTTCACCAACCACAGACCCCATACTTCCGCCCATGTATTCAAACACAAACGATCCAATGATGATGGGTAATCCCGAAATATTTCCTCGTCCATAAATAAAAGCTTCTTTTTCTCCGCCCACTTTTTCATAAGCCTTGATACGATCTTTGTATTTTTTGAGATCACGAAATTGCAACGGATCGGTTGCTTTCATATTTTCATCTAGCTCTTCGAAAGAGTCTTGGTCCAAAATGATGTCTAAGCGATCGCGTGTCGGTATTGCCATGTGGAAAGAACACTGTGGACAGACCATAAGATTTTGTTTTAAATCTTCATGAAAAATGATTTCCCCACAACTTTTGCACTTTTCCCATAAACCTTCTGGTAAATCAGAACGTTTTTGTTGCGTACTAATTTTGGGGGGTTTTAATCGGTCAAACCAAGACATAGAATTCACACATGTATATGGTTTATAAGGGTTTGTAAACTCTCACAAAATGTAAGAATTTTATGACGAAGTCACCCTACTGATTGTAGCACCAAGGGGTATAAGTTTTTCCTCCATACGCTCATAGCCTCGATCCAGATGATAAATCCGATTGACCGTGGTTTGACCCTCTGCAACCAGCCCTGCCAAAACAAGCGAAGCACTGGCCCTTAGGTCGGTGGCCATCACTGGAGCCCCAGAAAGCTTTGTTTTGCCAGAAATACTCAACATAGAATTTTTGATGCGTATATCTGCTCCCATACGTACAAGCTCGGCAACATGCATAAATCGATTTTCAAATATTGTTTCTGTGACCGTTGATTTTCCATTGGCTTGGGTAAGAAGTGCTACAAACTGCGCCTGCATATCTGTTGCAAAACCGGGATAAGGTGCTGTTTGAATATCAACAGGCAGAAGTTCATCATTCATAGAGACACGTAAAATGTCCTGACCTTCTTTTTGTATTGAAACACCCATCTGCTCCAATTTAGACGTTAGGCTGTCTACATGAGATGGCTCAACACCCGACAAACGTACATCGCCTTTTGTGATTGCTGCTGCAACCATATACGTACCTGCTTCAATACGGTCTGGAATAACTCGTGTAGAAAATCCCTGAAGGTCATTGCGTCCACAAATTGTCATGGTGTCTGTACCAACACCTTCAATGGTAGCACCCATGGTTTGAAGCGTTTGTGCTACTTGTGTGACTTCTGGCTCTGTTGCACAGTTCATTAGTTTTACTGGCTCATTGCCTCGACTTGCAGCCATAAGCGCATTCATGGTTCCTGTTACAGTCACGCGATCAAATAAAACTTTGCATGCTTTTACTTTTGGGAGGGTTGCAATCACATCTCCGTCTTGAATTTCAATGGTGGCGCCCATTTTTTCAAATGCTTTGAGGTGTAAATCAATTGGACGAACGCCAATCGCACATCCTCCCGGAAGTGCAACTCTGGCCCGACCCGTTCGAGCTAACATTGGCCCCAGAACCATCACGGATGCACGCATTTTTCGAACCTCATCGTAGGGCGCGTGGGTTTTTTCTACACTTTTTGTATCAAGCACATGTGTTTCATCTTTGATTGAGATTTGTGTACCAATCGATGACAAAATCGATGCCATGGATTCAATATCTTTGAGACGAGGTACATGGGAAAGGTAACAAGGTTGATCTGTTAACAAAGTAAGTACCATCATGGGAAGTGCTGCATTTTTTGCACCGCTGATTTGTACATCCCCTTTAAGTTGGTTGGGTCCTTGAATCACTAAACTTTCTAATGCCACAACTTATCCTTTCCAATTTGCTTTAACAATTCGATCAATGCCCTGAAAATCTTTTACAAAGACGACATCGGTATACCCGTTTTGCTCTAATGTGGAAAGAACCTGATGCCGTTGATCATGACCTATTTCCATCATGAGATATCCACGAGGCGTAAGATGTGCTCTGGCGCTTTCTATTAACTTCTGCAGCACATCCATGCCAGCCACCCCTCCATCTAGTGCTAAAAAAGGCTCTTGTTGAACATCCTTTTCAAGTGTTGGAATCACTTCTTTGGCAATGTACGGAGGATTTGAAACAATACAGTCAAACACACCATTTACGTGTTCAAAAAGATTTGATTTTTTCCAATGAATATCCACTTCATGGTGTAATGCATTTTTTTTTGCAACCGCAAGTGCATCTTCTGAAATATCAACAGCGCCAACCTCAAGGTGTGGAAAAAATTTTTTGGCACAAATTGCGATAATGCCTGAACCTGTTCCAACATCTAATAAAGTTTTGATTGATTTACTTTTTGCCAAGATTTCAATTTGCTCAATTAATATTTCAGTTTCAGGCCTTGGAATCAAGACAGAGGGAGTAACAAAAAAATGAAGCTCCATAAATTCTTTACTTCCAACAAGATACGCAACAGGTTCATGCTTGGCTCTTCTTTCTATAAGTTCTGCAAAGTATTTTTGCTGTTTTGAGGTCATTGCATCTTCTTGATGTGCATAAATTTTACTATCACTGCACTGAAGAACAAATTTCAAAAGAACATGCGCAGATCGACCCGCATCTTGTATGCCCGCATTTTCAAGTACACGCTTTGCCCATGCTAAAGCTTGACCTATGTTATCCATTTTTTTCGTCTGCTTTGAGAAGCTCTGCTTGATGGTACGTACGAAGCTCTGTAATGACTTCGTCTAGATCACCCTCCATGACATAATCTAGTTTATGAAGCGTTAGATTGATTCGATGATCTGTCAGACGATTTTGAGGAAAGTTATAAGTTCGAATTCTTTCGCTTCGATCTCCTGACCCAACCATGCTTTTTCGTGTTGCGGATATTTCTGCAAGTTGTTTTGCTTGTTCCATTTCTAACAAACGCGATCTCAAAACTTTTAATGCTTTGGCTTTATTCTTATGTTGCGACTTTTCATCTTGGCATACAACTACAGTGTTAGTAGGAATATGTGTAATTCGAACAGCTGAGTCCGTTGTGTTTACACTTTGTCCTCCCGGACCGCTTGATCTCATAACATCAATGCGTAAATCTTTTTCTTCAATTTTTACATCGACTTCATCAGCTTCAGGCATAACAACAACTGTACATGCTGATGTGTGAACACGTCCTTGTGTTTCTGTTTCTGGAACTCTCTGCACACGGTGCACACCGCCCTCAAACTTCAAGTGACTGTACACATCCTGACCTTCCAACATCACAATGACTTCTCTAAGGCCGCCCCCAGCAGAATCACTCTGAGACATAATTTCAGTTTTCCAACGCATTTTTTCTGCATACCGCAGATACATGCGCAATAAATCTGCCACAAAAAGACCTGCCTCATCTCCGCCTGTTCCGGCTCGAATTTCAAGCATCACGTTCTTTTCATCCATAGGGTCTTTTGGAAGAAGTAATATTTTTAATTCGCCCTGAAGTTTTTCTTGTTCAGGATAAAGCACTTCTAATTCTTCTTTTGCAAGCTCTGCAATTTCATCATCATCAGCTCTAGAAAGTTCGTAGTTATCTTCGATTTGCTTTTCTACGGACGTTAGGTGGCGAAATGTTTCTACAATTGGTTTGAGCGCTGCATATTCTTTGCTCAATTTATTGTAGGTGTCTCTTTGAGCAATGATTTCACTTTTGGTAAGTTTATCAGAGATCTCCTCGAATTTTTTTTCAATCTGTTCCAGCTTTGAATTTATAGACATTCGTAACTCTTTCTAATAGAAAAAGCATAACTAACACACCCGAACTATGAGGTCTATCCATTAAAACATCTGTACATATGCCTGACTTTACACCTCAAACCATTCCTAGCCTTTTTTTTCATACATGCGACCAATTTGCCAACAGACCCGCTTTCTATGAGAAAACTAACGAGGCTTGGAAAAGCATACGGTATGACCAAGCCGAAGTCCAAGTTGTCCATATTGCCCGAAGCCTTCTTCAATTGGGTGTAAAAAAAGGCGACCGTATTGCCATATTCGCACCCAATTGCGCCAATTGGGTTATGATTGATATTGCCATTCAATCTGTAGGTGCGATCACGGTACCCATCTACGCAACTCTTCTTTGTGACCAAGCTTCTTTCATTTTACAGCACAGTGAAGCTTCTATTGTCTTTGGAGCGGAGGAGTCCAAACTTAAAGAACTTACATCTTCCCATCTCAACCATAGAATTTTGTTATCTGAAGAAGCCTGTCAAGACGTCATGTCATGGAAAGCGTTCCTTGAGCAGCCTCACACGTTAAGTCTTAAAGAATTTTATCTTAATATGAAAAATATCACTCCAGATGACATTTCAAGTATTGTGTACACGTCTGGCACTACAGGTGATCCTAAAGGTGTGATGCTATCGCAGAAAAATATTGCGAGTAATGTACTTGCAAGCCTTCAAGTCATCAGCATAGACGAACACGACCGCTCTCTATCTTTCCTACCCTTAAGTCATATGTTTGAAAGAACAGCTGGGTGCTTTTGCATCCTTGCCAAGGGCGCATCGATGTCTTTTTGTCCTGACGTGCATAAGGTTGCGAAGTTCTTACAGGAAGTTCATCCTACAATTTTAATTACGGTGCCGCGTGTATTGGAAAAAGTGTACCAAAAAATTTGGGATACCGTGAAAAGGAAGCCTTTGATCATCCAAAAGCTTTTTACCTACGCTTCCAAAACACTTCAAAAACAACATCCTTGGTATTTTGTTTTTGATTTTTTGTTTTTTAGAAAAATTCGAAAACAGTTGGGTGGAAAAATTCGATTCATCGTTTCAGGAGGCGCAGCTTTATCAAACCCCATTTACACTTTGTTTGATCAGGCAGGGGTTTGTATTTTACAAGGATATGGCCTCACTGAAACTTCACCTGTTGCTTGCGTAAATCCTCCATCAAAACGAAAATTAGGCACTGTTGGCCTTCCTTTACCCGGTGTAGAAATTACAATTTCAAATGAACAAGAAGTTCTCATCAAAGGGCCCAATATTATGAAAGGGTATTATAAAAACGAAGACGAAACCAAACGTGTGATTCTTGATGAGGGTTATTTTGCAACCGGTGACATTGGAACAATTGATGAGGATGGTTATCTTTCCATCACGGATCGAATTAAAGATTTAATTGTAACCTCAGGTGGCAAAAAGGTTGCGCCTCTTCCGATAGAAAACGAACTCATTGCCTCTTCTTGGATCGATCAAGCCTGCCTCGTTGGCGAAGGCAAAAAAACCATTGGCGCACTCATTGTGCCAAATTTTTCGAGCCTAGAAAGGGCATTTGGAAAATCGATTCAAACGCAAAGCGAAAGTTTAAATTTTGCACCTTCGTCAGAGATCTATCGAGAAATCCAGGCTGTTGTTGACCAAGTCAATGAGAATCTGGCGCAGTATGAAAAAGTAAAGACATTTCATATACTTAGAGAACCATTTCAAATTGAAAAAGGCGAGATCACTCCCACACTGAAGCTACGACGCAAAATTATTTATGATCACTATGCATCAGAAATTGATCAATTGCTTCTGTAAATCCCAAATATTAAAAAAACATTAACGAATATTTAACACTTGATTGTTTGGAAAAAGTAAGCATTAATGTAGAAAACGTTTTATCGAGGGGGTTAGATATGCCCTTTTTGTGGTAAGAATCTTTCAATGATCCCCCTAATCTAGGTTCTTACTTCATCCTCGATAAAGAGTATTGGGCGGTTATCCAAAAGGTAATCGCCCATTCTTATATGAGCACCACCCAAAAGAAAGGTAAACATCATGACTTTTTCTCAGGCCGTGTCTTCCGTCTACAAAAACTACGCAAACTTTAAAGGCAAATCGATTCGTAGTGAGTATTGGTACTTTGTACTTTTTACACTACTTGTAAATATCGCAAGTGGATTTTTGTCCGCATTACTTCCTTCAGGTCTTGCTACGATCATTGCAGGTGCAAGTTTACTTTTTGCTATCGTTAGTTTCATCCCCAGTTTGGCTGTTACAGTTCGAAGACTTCATGACATTGGCAAAAGTGGTTGGTGGATGTTGATCTGTTTTGTTCCCCTGATTGGTATTATCGTTCTACTTTTCTGGATGGCGACCCCCTCTAAAACCCAATAAGACCGGTTTAGACGACTTGAATTATGGGGTGGGTTGATGATACAAGGTCATCCATGCTTAGACCCATCACATTTTTATGCGTGTTGTTGCTCCCTCTTATGGCGTTTGCCAAGGACACAGGATCTGGACCTCCTCATCTTGATAAAATCAAGCGAGCACTGGTGCACATTATTCCAAGCCGTGAAGCTGATATGAACAGACTACCCTTGGGATGCACTGGAATATACATCGAAACGGACTTGGTTGGAGATAAACTCCTATCTCACACAGAAAGCGCGATCGTCCTGACCAACTTAAGCTGTCTAATCAATGATGAAGCATTGGACAAAGAACAACCAGAAATGGAATTTATTCCATTTTCTGTGGAAGATACACAAGGCCGCTTATTCGAAGATACAACGATCATTGGCTATCATCGCACAGCTAATCTTGTTTTGGTCAAAATTGATAAAAGCCCTGCTCAAAAAACAGAACAGATCGTACCTGTTGCACTTGATATCGATCGACCAACACCTCCCATTGGCGTTGAAAAAACCGATTACCCACTTTTTAACTTGGCGCGGCCCATGGCTGAGACAGAAACCCTATATTCAATTCGCTTTCCCAGCGAAGGCACCTCAAACGATGTCATGGAATCAAATTACCACAAGGAACTTGCAACCAAGATTGCTAATATTGATATCACGTACTTGATGCATCAAGGTGATGGACTCCCCAATGGTTTTGAAGGAAGTCCCATCGTCAATTCAAAAGGTGAAATTGTAGGCATCAACTCATACAGTAATTTTTATTTTTTCAATATTGGATATGATTTTGCATCCCTGATCCAACAACCTACTTCAAGAAAACAGGGAGCATTGAAACATTTTTCAAAAAGCTCAAATGCAGAGATGGATCATTTCTTAGGCGAAGATGCTACGAAAATTCTAATCAACGATGCCTTTGAGGAAGCGTTGTATATTCACCGTGACATGCAAATGTATTCATTTGAACGGCCCGAAAATTCTAAACCTACAGAAATCTTTTTTCGAACGATCGTAAGCAAAGTAGCGAATGACAATGATCTCAATAACCCTTCCATATTCAAGCTCTCTTATTTTCAAGGATTGGATTACATCATGGAATATGGATTTATGATACTCATGAATGAATTAGATAACATTAAGATAGCCACAATGCACCCTGACAAGAGAACCAGTGAAATGAATAGAATGGGCGGTGAGATCGACCGATACTTTGTGATTTTCAAAAAACTTAAACGCATAGTTCGGCTCGCTTTGACTTCAGACAATCCCTTTTTGTCTGCATACCAAGACAAACTCGATTGCAAGTATGAACAATATAAATTCTATGCGAAACATGTAAATAAAATCACCTTTGAAACACAGCTTAACACAGATCAGAGCATTTCAGATGCTGCTTGTAAGCGCTATCTTGATTTTATGAAAAAATATCAAAAAGATAATTATAGAAACTTAAAGTCAGAACCATATCCCAAACCTCCAATTGATCAAATCAGAGCACAAGATGAAATTTATCTTAATAAGTAAGACATTATATGTGCGGACTGTTCAAGATAAGGCGGAATTTTGGAATTCACGAAACCATAAAAAAAATTGTATCTATAGCTATTGAAGCTGTAAAATCGTGTCATGTTAGGTGATTCTCATAAAAGCTTCATGTCATTACCGTGTCATACCAGAACCTTCCATGACGGCTTAACGTGGTTGTCCCAAAGCCATACAATTACAAAAACGCATTACTTTAAAATTCTTGGTGGATTACTTATGACCATGCTTGTGCAATGCATGAGTGGTATGATTCCTATTTTAAGTATCATTATTGGTCCTATTATTTCTGCTGCGATGTGGGCTGGGCTTTTACTTTTTGTTCACATGCTTTTTCAATCCAAAAATCCTGACATACAAGTTCTCTTTACGTGTTTTAACGAAAATAGAGGCCGATGGCTCCATTTAATTTTGATACAATTTTTTCCTTGGGCATTCACAATTGTATTTTTGATTTTGCCTATCGGTATTTTCCTTTTTATGTTTGGAAATTTTGGAAGCATCGAACACCAGCTTGAACAATTCGCACAAAACCCTACAATTACTTCTCCTATTGCTATCCTTACTGGCATTTCACTTTTAATATACGTGCTTGTTGCACTTCTAGTGGTAACACCTGCGATGCTATATGCACTACCCCTTAGTTTTTTTGAAAAACTTTCGGCCCAAGATGCGCTTCGATTAAGTTTTCATGCCAGTTGGAAAAACATGTACGCTCTTACAGGTTATAGCTTAGTACTCTTCGGCATGAGCCTCTTCGGGATATTATTCTTCTTCATTGGAATTTTTTTTGTATTTCCATGGATTATAACAAGCTATATGAAAAGTTATTACGAGATTTTTAGTATACCTAATATAAATACATAACCTTACGCAACATCGATGTATTTTACACGATGCTTCCAAAGTGTGGAAAGAACCCATGTCAAATGCGCATTGGACTTCTCTTGCAGCTCTGGATCCTCTTGCAAAAGTGTGAGTGCTTCACGCCTTGTGATTTCTAATAGATCCAGATCACGAGGAAACTTGGCCATCGCAAAATGAGGCATGCCTGATTGTGCTACACCAAAAAAATCTCCCGGGCCACGAAGCTTTAAATCCTCTTGCGCAAGTTCAAAGCCATCGTTGACCTGCGAAAACTTTAACAAACGATTTTTTGCCATAAGCGACAGTGCGCTTGGAAAAAGCAAAATACAGGTCGACGCACGACTTCCACGACCAACTCGACCTCGCAATTGATGAAGCTGTGCCAATCCAAAACGCTCAGGATGTTCAATCACCATCAAAGAAGCATTGGGCACATCAATACCAACTTCAATGACTGTTGTTGAAACAAGAATTTGAATGTCTCCTTTTGCAAAAGATTGCATCACTTTTTCTTTTTCATCTGATTTCATCTGACCATGAAGTAAACCTACCGAAAGATTGGGAAATACATCTTTTTGAAAATGCTCAAATTGACTAACAGCATCTTTTGCATC
>JAGRAZ010000026.1 GCA_020434345.1 Bdellovibrionales bacterium | reverse complement strand
TCTGAATTTCACTGCCGGTTGCATCGGTTTGACCTGTGACAACTCTGTACTGAAAACGAACGCTTTCACCGTTTCCAATAGGAGTGCCTAAATAACTCCAGCCTTGTAGTGTTGCCGAAAACTCTCCTTTTGTTTTTGGCACCTTAAAGGGTGAAGTAAATGTATAACGAAATTCACCATTTTCCATAAAGTATACCCGCTCGGCTTTTCCAATGGAGTCTACATGGATGTATCCTTCAGCTTGATAAGCTTTGAATTTATACTTGGTAAATCCGGGTACAGCGATTGATACTATGATTCCAATGATGGTGATAACCAACATCAACTCGACCAACGAAAAACCGATTTTTTTTTGCCTTAATTTCATACCAAACGCATCATTTCTAATAATTGTGCCTATCAAGTAAAACCCAATCATGAAAAAGGTTATATGACAATCGTCCTATGATAATGTTAGCAGCACGCAGCATTCTGATCAATATATCTACTAAGCAATCCCAATAACTGACACCAAAGGTTTACATAACTGCTCAGAACATACAAAAAGACCTTGATCGTGGGAAAAACCTTACAAAAATAGATGTTGCATGTTGATTTTGATGGTTTGTTCATATGAATAAAATGAAAATAAGATTCTAACTTACTTTTCTTGCACGGTACTCGGACCATTGACGAAGCTTATCAATATCTTCCTGCATGGTGGTAGAAAGAGGGTAGGTTTCTGAAATGGCTTGGAATAAATCATCTTCTTGGAGATCTCTTTTTGCAAAAAAAGCTTTGTGCATGGCTGATACGACAGCTTGCTCGATTTCTGCGCCACTAAACATATCAAGTCTTTGTACCAACGCATTCAAATCTAGATTTTCGATTTTTTGTTTTCTTTTTTGCAAATGAATTGTCAAAATTTCTTTTCTCTCGACAGGATTTGGAAGATCAACAAAAAAGATTTCATCCAATCGTCCTTTACGAATCAGTTCAGGTGGAAGTTGATGTATCTGATTGGCAGTGGCTACAACAAAAACGGGATCTGTTTTTTCCTGAAGCCAGGTGAGAAATGTGCTGAATACTCTTGCACTGGTTCCACCGTCATTGGCAAGGCCTTTGGACATACCTGATACAGCTTTTTCGATTTCATCAACCCATAGGATACAGGGGGCTACCGTCTCTGCTGTTTGGATGGCTTGTCGCATATTGCTTTCAGATGAACCAATAAAGCTTCCAAATACTTTTCCCATATCAAAACGTAAGAGAGGCATTTTCCACATGTTGGAAATGACTTTGGCAACCAAACTTTTGCCGCATCCTTGAACACCCATCAGTAGAATACCTTTGGGCTGTGGAAGACCATACTCCTTGGCCTCTTGTGAAAATGCATTTTCCCTTTCTTCCAGCCATGATTTGAGTTTGGACATGCCTCCTATGCTTTTTTCATTCTCTTCAGTGGTTGAGTACTCCATAAAAGATGATTTTCGAACAGCTTGTCGTTTTTGTTCCAATACCATTTCTATATCGCTTGCAGACAACTTGGCATCATCATGAAGGCATTTCTTGAAAGCATTTTGAGCTTCTGTGAGTGTTAGGCCTAGGGCGGCATCAATCAAGGATTCTTTTTCACGTTGGTTAAGCATGACTTTGGTTCGTTGATTGTGTGGGTAAGTTGTCAAAATGCTGTAGAGAAGTTTGTTGAGTTCGTCAAATGTAGGAAGCGGAAAATCCATCACAATTACATCTTTTTCAATTTCTGATGGAATGTGTAGCACTGGAGAAAGTATCATTAACTTGCGATCCCCTAGTTTGGAAGATGAAATCACCTCTCGTAGCTTTCTGACTACGCTGTGGTCTTCGAGTGCTTTGTGAAAATCATTCAAAACAACCATCGAATTCATGGGCAAACTTAAAACTGTTGAAAGTGCTTCAACAGGATTGATCGTAGCTTGTTTTAATTTTTCTTTTCCAAAGGGCTGTAAGCCAGAAACACATGACCAAGTGTACAAGTTTGTAGCATTGAGATGAGCCTTTAGCTGCTGTAAAAACCTCTGTTCTTCCCATGTTACGATGTAAAGAAGTGAAAAGGATGAATCTAGCAAGAGCTTGCATTCCTTGAAAAACACGTCTGTGTTTTTTTTCGCCATAGACTCTTGATTGTATAACATATAAACACACATACCAAAAAAAAGGATTGGAAAGATCATGCCGAATTTACGGTTCTCCAGCCTATAAGCTTTGAAAGAGTATTCGATATATATTGGTACTTTAATGAGGAGTTGATAAGGTGAAAAACAGTATGTATGAAAAAAATAAGTTAGCAACCGCTGTAATTCACGAAGGACAGGAGCCTGATCCTCTAACAGGTGCTGTGGTCCCTCCAATTTATCAAACCTCTACCTACGTTCAATCAGCGCCGGGTGTGCACAAGGGCTATGAGTATTCACGGACGCACAATCCAACGCGCAAAAATTTTGAAACAGCCATTGCTGCAGCAGAAAGCGCAAAGTATGGCCATGCATTTTCATCAGGCATGGCAGCCATTACGACAGTACTTCATACGCTTGAACAAAACGCACATGTGATTTGTTGCGATGATGTCTATGGCGGAACCTATCGGCTTTTTAGCAAAGTGCTTGCACATCGTGGATTTTCTTTTGATTTTGTAGATTGTACAAATGTTCAAAACATTGAAAAAGCGATAACACCCAAAACAAAAATGATTTGGATTGAAACACCCACCAACCCGCTTCTTAAGCTTATTGATATAGAGGCTGTTGCCAGTCTTGCTAAGAAAAAGAACTTGATGTTGGTAGTGGATAACACATTTGCAACTCCCTATGTGCAAAGACCGATTGAATTGGGTGCGGATATCGTTGTGCACTCCACCACAAAATACATTGGTGGACACTCAGACGTGGTAGGTGGTGCTGCTGTGACCAGCGACCAGACGCTCGCAGAAAAAATTGGTTTTTATTTAAACTCCATGGGTACCAACCCCGGGCCATTTGATTCTTGGCTTACGCATCGTGGGTTAAAAACTTTGTGTGTTCGCATGAAACAGCATTGCGAAAACGCACAAGCAATTGCAGAATATTTAGAAAAACATGCGAAAGTAGAAAAAGTTCTTTATCCGGGTTTACCATCTCACCCACAACATCAGCTTGCCAAAAAACAGATGCATGGGTTTGGTGGTATGATCGGGTGTTATTTAAGAATGGATCTTGAACAAGCCAAATCTTTTCTCTCCAAAACCAAATTGTTTGCACTGGCGGAAAGTTTAGGCGGTGTTGAATCTTTGATTGAACATCCTGCGATCATGACACATGCAAGTGTGCCAAAAGAAAACAGAGAAAAGCTAGGTATCACGGATGGTTTTGTTCGTTTGTCCGTGGGCATTGAAGATGCACAAGATTTGATGGATGATCTAAAGCAAGCGCTTGCATAACGTTGATTGCTCCTCAATATTTAGAGAATAATGCTGCAATTAACTTGAGTGGAAAACTCATTTGGTTTAGGTTTATCGCATGCGTTCATCTCAATTCTCTTCTGAAAGTAAGGTTATTATGAAACAACTACAATCTTTTCAAAAATATTTTTGGTACGTTGTCATCTTTATTGGACTTGTGGTTCTTCTTGTTACATCGGTTAAACAAGTCAATGAAGGTGAGCGAGGCATAAAAACCACATGGGGTAAAATGGTGGGTGAGCCTTTGATGCCGGGCATTCACTTTTTTAATCCTATCTCCTCAGGCGTAATACTCATGGATGTGCGTGAGGATAAGTTGGAAGGAAATGAGCCTTGTTTTACAAAAGACACGCAGTTGGTTGAAGTTGCGTATGCCTTAACTTTATATCCTGACCCCGCGATGATTGGAAAAATTTATTCTCAGTTTGGAACAGCGTGGAAACAAAAAGTTATCAAGCAAACAATCCAGTCTTCTATCAAAGATGTTACAGGTCAGTTTATTGCAGATGATCTGGTTTCCAAGCGTGAGGAAGCGCGAACTGAAGCATTTATTGAGATTCAAGCAGCTTTGAAAGAAAGAAATATCGAAGTTACGCGTCTTGATATCACAAACCTTGATTTTGATGATGCGTATGAAAAGGCAGTAGAAGCAAAAGTTGTAGCTGTTCAAAGAGCCATCGAGGCAAAAAACCGAACCGAACAAATCAAAGAGGAAGCAAAGCAAAAAATTGAACAGGCCAATGCGGATGCGGAAGCGATGCGCATAAAAACAAGAGCATTAAGCGAGAACAAATCTTTGGTAGATTATGAAGCGGTCCAAAAATGGGATGGTAAATTACCACAGTACATGCTTGGCAATGGAAGTCTTCCATTTATCCATTTGAATCAGAAGTAATATATGAAAAATTTATGCCGAGGCTTGTGGTAGTTTTGTGCTTGAGACAAGTTCTTTAGGAAGTGCAAAGTGAACGTCTTCTGCAATCGTTTCAACTTCTTCAACTGTAGCACCTTTGGTTTGTAAAAACTCAACCACTTCCTGAACCAAGTGTTCTGGAGCAGAAGCACCAGCGCTAAGGCCTATCATTGTCTTGCCTTCGAGCCACTCGTTTTGAATTTCATGCACATTATCAATCAGGTGCGATTCAATTTTGTAACTTCGTGCAACCTCACAAAGGCGAGCTGAGTTAGACGAATTTTTAGAGCCTACGACAAGTAGCAAGTCAATGTTAAGTGTTGCTAGGTGTTTCACCGCATCTTGGCGGTTCTGTGTTGCGTAGCAAATATCCCCTTTGGGCGGACGTGTGAGTTTTGGAAAACGTGATTGTAAAATTTCAATGAGGCCCTTGGTTTCATCTACGCTTAATGTGGTTTGTGTAAGTACCACTACTTTTGAAGGGTCGGCAACGTGTACGCTTTTGGCATCTTCCTCGGTTTCAACAAGTTGCATGATCTCAGGTGCCTCTCCCATGGTTCCTTCCACCTCGTCATGATCGGCATGTCCGATGAGAAGAATTGAATAGCCTTGTTTTTTGTACTTATGTACTTCAGAATGAACTTTAGTAACAAGCGGACAGGTTGCATCGATGATGTGAAGCTGTTTTTCTTGGGCACGCTTTCGCACCTCTGGCGATACGCCATGGGCACTAAATACAACGACACTTTTTTCAGGTGCTTCATCCAATTCATCAATGAAAATAACACCTTTGGCCTTGAAATTGGAAACCACAGACTGGTTATGAACAATTTCTTTGCGGACATACAGAGGTGTGCCATAATTTGTAAGCGCAATATCAACAATATCAATTGCACGAACTACGCCGGCACAAAATCCACGTGGTTTGACAAGGAGTAACTTCATGACAACCTTACATAAAAGACTTCGTTTGAACTTTCAAGTCCTACTTTTGGTCCTTCTGAGCACCTCTCTGGGACATGCTAAAAATAAAGGGTCTGAAGTAACCCCTGAAAAGGCCAGAACAATTATTGAAGAAGCAGCCAAAAAGAAGGATTTTTCCAAAGAGTTTAAAGAAATTGTTGCGGCACCTGAGAGTGTAGAGAAAGTGTTGATTGAAGTGCTGCAAACTTCAACCAATCGATGGGAAGAGCGCTGGTTCTGTGCCATTACCTTGGGAAAAAGAAAATCTCCCCAAGCCAAAGCAGCATTGTTAAAAGCAGTTCAGGATGAGCTTTTTATTGTGCGACAAGCTGCAGTTCAAGGACTTTCCTATTTTGATGATGTCGATACAATGGCGGCAATTCGTAATGCGATGAATGATACTGCCATGGTTGTTCGTTCTGAAGTTGTAGATGCCATTACAAAACGTAACGATGTTGGTGCAATCGATGTTTTACAAAAAGAGTTGTACGAAGGGCGCAACTTTCAAAAAGGTAGAAGTATGTGGATTCGTCCTCAAATCATTCACGCCTTCGGTCTTTTAGGTGAATCAAGCGCTGTTGATGCTCTTGTAAAAGCGCTTAAAGATAAGGATGAACTTGTGGTTACACAATCATGTAAATCCTTGCACACATTATCACTCAAACACCAGTGGGATTACCCTGTAAAATATCAAGATTGCGCACAGGCTTGGACCCGTTGGTATGAAGCACGCAATGAAAAAAGTGAGAAAAAAGAAGTTAAAAATAAATCGTAATCTTTGTACGGTTACGTAGGTAAGATTTTTCTACCAATCAATTACCAGCAATGATCTCGTTGACGTCTTGAAGAATTTGGTTTTCTTTTAAACCAGTGCTCTCTGTAGGCATCCAATTATAAATACTACCTTGAAAATCGCTTCCCGCTGTGACGACATCGGTTAGAAACTCTTCTTTGGTTTTGATCTGTACTTTGGTTTTTTTGTCCTCATTGGTGACTTTGACCAAAAACTTGTAGCGTATTGTGTAGGGTATTTTTGTTTCCCCATAGCCCGAATATAAACGGTCTGATTTGCCTGTTGCCCAATCTGTTAAAATCAATCCCTTATCTGAGACGGTCTGAGAAATAGGGATGCCTCGATTCTCAATGGCTTGTTGTACGGAAGACCAAACCAATTGATACGGTGCAGAATAAGAGGCGGCGGTGGAATAACTCTTGGCAGCTCGCTCTATGGTGGGCTCTCCGAAGTCTTTGCTCCCACAATGATAAAGCGTAAGAGATAAAAAAAGTACGAGTGCGATTCTAACGTTATTCATGGACCCATCATGCCATATCTTTTTTATTTATTGAAAGAAAAACGATTGAAAACAAAACAGCGAATTGGTACGTAAACCTTCCATGTCAAAGCAGGATCTCATAGAATTTTTGTACAAAAGACAAAATCACAGGGGGCTTACACGAAAAAATATTGAGGATGTGGTCGATACTTTCTTTCTTCATCTTTCAAATATGATTGTGCGTCGTAAAGAATTCAGTTGCCCCAAGTTTGGTAACTTTCAAGTTCAGAAAAGAAAAAAAACTAAAATTCGTCATCCACAAACAGGAGAGTGGATGGACGTACCTAGTCGCAAAACAATTTCATTTTACGCTTCACCTGTTCTAACCAAAAAAGTAAATTCTTAGTGTGAACAGGCCCTAGTCTTGTTCAATGCCATATTGTTGAATTTTTAAATGTAAAGTTGATTTCGCAATGCCTAGGCTTTGTGCTGTTTTTGTTTTATTCCATTTGTGAAGTCCAAGCGCATGCTCTATGGCTCTTTTCTCCATGTCAGCTAGCGTTCCGTCCAGTGTGACACCATTTTCAGTGCTGGAGTTTGATGAAAATATACGAATATGTTTGGCAGAGATTTCTTGTGTATCATGTGCCATGACAATCGCTCTTTGAACAATGTTTTTAAGTTCACGAATGTTTCCGGGCCACGTATGTTCCTTGAGCATGGCTAGCGCCTCATCAGAAATCTTTTTTGGGGTTGTTTGGTATTTTTGTGCATCAAGGGTTAAAAAATGTTGAACCAAAGGTTCGATATCTTCCTTGCGGTCGCGTAAAGCAGGAATTTCAACTGGGATAACAAAGAGTCTGTATAGCAAGTCTTCGCGAAATCGATTTTGTTTAACCATTTCTGGTAAATCACGGTGCGTGGCTGCAATGATACGTACATCAACGTGGATGTCTTGGTGACCTCCAACGCGTCTTAGGTCTCCAGTTTCAAGCACCCGTAGAAGCTTGGGCTGTAATTCAAGTGATAACTCACCAATTTCATCGAGGAATAAGGTTCCTTGATGAGCTTGTTCAAACAAACCTTTTCGTTGTTGGTGGGCTGAAGTAAAAGCGCCTTTTTCATGTCCGAAAAGTTCGCTCTCAATAAGGTCTTTTGAAATCGCGCCACAGTTGACAGAAAGAAAGGGCTTATCTGTACGAAGACTGTGTTGTGAAATTGCGCGTGCAACAAGCTCTTTGCCAGTTCCAGTTTCACCATGAATAAATACAGTTACATCTGTAGGTGCCACAACTTGAATCAGAGAAAATACTTCCTTCATGGATGCGTTTTGGGAGATGATACTGTCAAAATTATTTTCCTTTTGTGCTTGAAGCTTTTTTGTTTCCTTCTGACATAAAAACGTAAACGTTGCTTTGCCAATTTTAATCACATCTTGGTGTGAAAGTTCAGCCTCAATGATTTTTTGATCATTAACGAGCGTTCCATTGGTTGAACTTAAATCCTTAATGAAAAACTTTTCATTTCTTATTTCAATTTTACAATGAAAGTTTGAAATGTAATCATCAACAATTTTGATTTGATTTTGAGGGTCTTTACCAATGGTTGTCATTGGAAGGTTTAAATTATATTTTCGATCAATAGGGGTTGATTGAACCAATTGCGTTTGTGTAAGTGTGATTTCTTTGCTTTTTTGATGAAATGAAAAAATTTGTGTTTCGTCCCGGTGGGTCGTGACGATGGTATGCTCTTCTTCAATGTCACTGACAAGTGTGAGTGAATATGAGCCGATGCGTATGTGACTATTTCTGTTTATTTCACATTTTTGAACAGGTGCGCCATCGACAAAAACTCCATTTTGAGATCGGTCCGTGATGACCCATGATTTGTTTTGCTCATGGATTAGTGCGTGTGTTCTCGATATGGTAGAGTCTGGCAGAATGATGTCGTTGTTTTTTCCTCTTCCAATAGAAACAGAATCGCTTGTTATTTTATAGTCGATGACTTTTTGATTGTATTGAGAGATTTGTAGAAACATTTTACGTGACTCCTTATCGTACGCGTTTTTTTAAAGGTGTGGCCGCCTTAAAACGAATGCGCTTAGTTTCAGGAATGGTAATGGTTTCATGCGTTTGTGGGTGCGTGCCGGTTTTTTCTTTTGTCTCTATAACGTAAAAGCGTCCAAAATCTGAGACTGAAAAACTTCCGTTTTGGCAAACCTTTTCTTCCATGCATGTAAAAATATCGCGTACCATTTCTGTGATGGCATTTTTTGAAATGTGATGCTTAAGATCTCTGTGAATTTTATCCGTCAGCTCGGTTTTTGCCATAAGCATACCTATACTGGAAATTGATTTGGAAAACAAAGGTTGAATCTGATAACAATACATTTATGCGCAACCTTCGCATGGCATTCATGCTTGTTATACTGCAACTCGCAAATTGTGGCTCGTCATCTCTGACTGGCAATTCAGGAGACACCTTGTTTCCTATAACAGTTAACGAGGAGGAGACTTTTCTGGTGGGTTCGGACTGTTTGATAGACCTCACATTATCCAACCTATCCTCAAGCCAAGAGTATTCTTTGGTATGGCTTTCTGTAACCCTGCAGGATCAAAATCAAGAAGAATATCAAAAAGTCTATAATTCTGAAGAGTTAGAGGATCTTTTCGAGCAAGTACAGATTCCTCCCGGAACAAGCTTGCAGGTAGAGCTTTCGCAGGACATGAGTCAAAGTTCGCTTACAGCGCCACCCTATCAGGGGTCCATTGTGGCCATTGGGATTGGTGGACAGCAAACAGTACACTTTGCAGGCAACCTAAACTGTCAATAAAGCCTTGACTTTTAACCATAAGTCGTATTAAAACGTCGCATTTTAGAGGAAAAGCACATGAGTTTACAAAAGAGTTATACACCTACGAAAGCAGATCATCAAAAAGAGTGGTTTGTAGCGGATGCATCCAATCAAGTATTGGGTCGCTTTGCTTCAAAAATTGCACACATCCTGCGAGGAAAGCATAAACCAACATTTGCAACCCATATGGATATGGGTGATTTCGTTGTCGTAACCAACGCTGATAAAATTCGTTTTACAGGCAATAAACTCAACGCTAAAAAATACTATGAATTTACAGGATACCGTGGTGGTTTAAAAACCAAAACTGCGAAAGACCTTCTTCAAAACAATCCTGAAGAAATTATCACATTGGCTGTGAAGGGAATGCTTCCAAGCGGTCCTTTAGGTCGCCAAATGTTAACCAAATTGAAAGTGTATGCGGGTAACGAACATCCTCATAGCGCTCAAAACCCAAAAGAACTTGTATAAGGTGGAATAGAACATGCCAAAAGCACATTATAAATTTTCAGGTGTAGGTAAACGTAAAAACGCGATCGCTCGTGTTTACATGAACAAAGGTAAAGGCGCGGTTTCTATTAATCATCGTGAATTTGAAGAATACTTCCCAACATTGGTGAATCAGAAAGAAGCACTTCGTGCCTTGGAAGTGACAAACAACAAATCTAATTTTGATATTTATATTCGTGTAGTTGGCGGCGGTGTAAGCGCACAAGCTGAAGCTGTTAACTGTGGTATTTCCAAAGCACTTTTGGAAGTTGATCCTGAACTGCGCGTGACACTAAAGCAAAATGGCTTTTTAACACGTGATGCCCGCATTAAAGAGCGTAAAAAATACGGTCAACCTGGCGCACGTAAAAAATTCCAATACTCTAAGCGCTAAGACTTGGAAGGGAATTCTACTACAAATTCAAATCTTGGCACTTCTACTGTGTCATGAATCACAAAAAAATGCTCGACGTAGGTTTGCAACTACGCCTCACATTTTTTTGCAATCCATTCCTTGTATAAGCACCAACCTTTGAATTTTCGCTACGAATTCTTTCCAAATCTTAGCGCAAGCGTTTTTTTATATTGAACTTGCAGCAAAGATTATCTTATTTGTAGGTATTGTTGGATGAATCGTGATTGTACGTTTTATTTTCTTAATAGATATTCTCTGGGACGAATGCTAGCGAATTGGTTTCGAAGTTAAAAACTTGGTTATAAATTGGAATTACTTGATATTCCAAAAGGCTTGCCATTTTTCAAGCTTATCCCCTTTATCAAGAAGAGGATGGTTAAAATCAGTTTTTATGTGAGACCATTCAAACATGTACGCATCAGGAAAAAACCATAGCGTGAGTCTGCGTATAAGGTCTTCAAAGTTTTTGGCCAGTAGCTGGCCGTGACTTTGAAATTCATAGGGACTATCACCAAAGTGATTTTCAGTGTGGTAGGCCAAGAAACTTACGACAAATTGATCATCCGGATCCAAGAGGCTGGTATAGTATTCGCCATTGGCAATAGATAAGCATGAGGCGGGACGAAGCCAATGAACATAGTAGTTGTACTCTTCGTCGCTTGCATTATCTGATTCTTGGATACATTCTTGTTTGGATTCAAAAAACGATTTATTTAATTCAAAAAGCTCAGGCAGGGACCACTGAAAGTTACCACTTAAGGGTAGCTGGTATGCGCTAAGCTCGTCAAAGATGCTTTGATCCTGGGTACTCCAGTTCACAGTGATGGATGAAGCCACGTTACCGGCAAAGGCGAGCATGCTGGGATCCAATTCAAAAGGACATTGTTTTTGAACTGAATAAATCTCCTTTTCAGACAGGGGATCTCCCAATTCAATCAGTACATCCGCACGAGGGTATTTGGCCAGAATGATATCTTGTAGGGCTAGGATGTTTTTTCGCATCGTTTAAAGATGATTGTACCACAGGCAGTTGTATTAAACGAAGATGTGCAAAATATTTGGTTGGTGAGAGTTAAAAAATGACAATTCGTTTGATCGTTTCTTGGTCGGGGTTTGCAACTCTGATGTGAACGATGTATGTGCCTTTTGGAAGCAAGTTTGTGTTTAGTGTGCGTGTATTTTCGTTGTACAGTCGATCGGTATCGATTGGTTCTCCATTGAGGTTATAAATATTTATCAATTCAAGATCGGCGCTATCGCTTATAAAAAATTTATTTTGATTTTGATGAATGGGTGAAAGTAAGGAATCGCGAATTTGTATCCATTGCGCTTGCATCGTAATTTGTTCATTCAGATTATTTTGTAATCCATCAATAAAAGCATTCTCAGACGTATTTTGCTTTAAGTCGTTGATTAGGCGTTCAAGAAAGTCAATGCCTGCTTGAAACGCATTGATTTCAATATTGATACGATGAAGATGACTTTCAACATCTTTATCCGTTTCGATATGTAAAAATTTGGTCACATTGCCGAACATTTCATGCGCTAAAATTCCAATGAGCCGAGTAATTCCATCTATACGAATTGTGCCATTCGATTGTAAGAATACTCGATCAAGAAACACAAATACTTCGATTGTTTGTTTTGTGTGATCTGCAATTTTGCTGGCAGGATTTATTTCACTCCAGAGTATTGTTGTAGCACTTTTATCCAACGCACTCTCATTAGGAAAGTTGGATTCAGTGATGTGTTGATTGAATCTAAGGTCGTTACGTGTGGTAAAAGTGATTTCAACTTTCTGAATTGATTTTCTACGAGGCGTTTGCGGATCCCATTGAAATATATTGTTGGCCTCTGGTTTGTACTTGTCCAATAGACCAATCACTCTGTTGAGTTGATCTTTTGTAAGTACTTTTTCAAATATGGGTCCGGCTTCCTCTTCAATACTAAATTTTAAAGGAATCTGATCTTGGGCAAACAAAGGGGAGGTGCATAGCATTGCAATCACAAATAATTTCATGGAAACCTTCTAGCATAACCGAAGGGCATAACGCAATGGGCAATATATGTTAAATAAATGAATAAAATCAGATATTTAAAGTTTAAAAATTATCAAGCGCACAGAGCTATACTTGCTTTGTAGAGCGTTTAATCAACACGCATATTCAAACAGGTTAGGCGCACTCCTTTCGGTTGAGTTCGTAAAATAAGTCAGGTGAGAAAAGTCAAAACTTCATATTTCTAGCTTCGAGGACGGGTGCTGAAATTGTATCTTGCGATATCTGAGTCGATGTACACGTTTTTAAAAATTTATCGGGATTCATTTTGGCAAATATTCAAATGAATAGTTGTTTTTCATGTTGAAAAGAGCTACGTTGTTTTTCCATGATGATCATGCAGTTTTCTTGGAGTCATTATGGCTAAACCTAAATTCATTTTCGTAACCGGTGGGGTTGTTTCTTCTCTAGGCAAGGGTATTGCCACTTCCAGTATCGCCACATTATTAGAATCTAGAGGACTCAAAGTCAGTATTCAGAAAATGGATCCGTATATCAACGTAGATCCGGGAACCATGAGTCCATTTCAACATGGTGAAGTGTATGTGACCAAAGATGGCGCAGAAACTGATTTGGATTTAGGGCACTACGAGCGCTACACAAACGCAGAAATTACAAAATCAAGTAACTTTACCACAGGCCAGATTTACGATTCAGTTATCACCAAAGAAAGACGGGGCGACTACCTGGGTGCGACCGTTCAAGTCATTCCGCACATTACCGACGAAATCAAAGAGCATATACACAACAACCTTAGAGGCGCGGACGTAGCACTCATTGAGGTGGGGGGAACGGCAGGGGATATCGAGAGCTTGCCGTTTTTGGAAGCCATTCGTCAGTTTCGTTCTCAGTATGGCCGTGAAAATACACTTTACATTCACCTGACCCTAGTGCCTTATCTTAAAGCTGCAGGCGAAGTAAAAACCAAACCGACACAACATTCTGTCAAAACGTTGCAGTCGATCGGAATTCAGCCAGATATTTTGCTTTGTCGTACGGATCGTTTGTTGGATGCAAAGATCAAAGAAAAAATTGGTTTGTTTTGTAACGTCGCTTCTGATTGCGTAATTACAGCAAAAGATGTTGAAACAACATACGAGATTCCTATCGTTTTCCAAAAAGAAGGACTTGATCAAAAAATTGTGGATCTTTTAAACATGTGGACACGTCAGTCCGATGTTTCTCAGTGGGAAGATATTGTAGATCGTTACAAAAATCCCAAACAAAAAACAAAAATTGCTGTGGTTGGTAAATATGTCAACCTTATGGATTCATACAAAAGCCTTCATGCGGCGCTTGTGCATGGCGGGCTTGCAAACTATGCAAAAGTTGAGATTGAATATGTAGATTCAGAAGAAATTGAAAAAAATGGTATCGGTAATCAATTTGAAAATGTAGACGCAATTTTGGTGCCCGGTGGTTTTGGCCATCGTGGTGTAGAGGGCAAAATTAAAACCATTCGGTATGCACGAGAAAATAATATTCCATTTTTTGGCATATGTTTGGGTATGCAATGTGCGGTCATTGAGTATGCACGAAGCATGGCGCATCTTTCTGATGCAAATTCACTTGAATTTGATGAAAGTACAAAAAATCCCATTATCTCCATTATGGAAGAGCAAAAAACTGTAACACAAAAAGGCGCAAGTATGCGCTTAGGAAGTTATACGTGCGTGTTGGCTTCTGGGACCAAAACGCAAAAGATTTACAATCGGACAGAAATTTCAGAAAGACATCGACATCGGTTTGAAGTAAACAATGCATACATCAAGCAACTTGAGGATGCAGGGCTTACCATTTCAGGCAAGGAACCCAAGAATAACTTGGTAGAGATGGTCGAGATTGCGGATCACCCTTGGTTTATTGGTGTGCAATTTCATCCTGAATTTCAATCCAAACCGAGTAAAGCACATCCACTTTTTACAGATTTTATCAAAGCAGCGCTTGCTTACCGGGCCGCAAAGGCCGTTAATTAGGGAAAATCCTTACACGTATCGCTGTATCGCGCCCGTGCCAAGTACATACGAAAAGTGTGCCAACATAAATTTTTTAACATATTGATATCATTGTATAATTTTATAAGCAGCGTTGTGCTATTTACAAGCAGTTTGATAAAGTGGTACTCTTAAGGGGTAGAGAGTGGAATTATGGCGTTTGAGTTAAAGCAGAGTCTAAAATTATCCCAACAGCTGGTGATGACACCCCAGCTTCAGCAAGCAATTAAGCTGTTGCAACTGAATCGACTTGAACTTGCCCAACATTGTCAAAACGAACTTTTAGAAAATCCAATCTTAGAGGAAATGGATCTTCGTTTGGAAGCCTCGGATGAAGAGGAAGATTTCTCTCCACGTGAAGCACGTGAAAATTCAGAAGTTACACCAAGCTCCTCACAAGGTGCAGATGACGTCAATCTTGAGAATTTCTTAACCAATCATTCTAAAAGACCTGAAGAAAGAATGAATCGCATTCGAGGACGTGACGATTTACCAAGTGCTGAGTCCATGATGACAGTGCGAGAAAACCTTTTTGATCATCTGATGTGGCAAGTGCACATGTCAAAATTTGATGCGCAAGAATCTGAAATTGCGCAAGCAATTATTGGAAACATTGATGAAAGAGGGTACTTGGTATCGACGGTTGAAGAAATCGCATCCAAAAGAAATTTATCCCCCCATCTTGTTGAAAAAGTTTTACTCAAGATTCAAGAATTTGATCCAGTAGGTGTAGGCGCACGTGATTTGCGTGAATGCTTGTTGATTCAGACAAGGCATCTGCCAGACACAGACATTGTAAAACAGGTCATTTCAAATCACCTTGAAGACATTGAAAGTAAAAAATATGAAAAAGCCGCTAAAGATTTACATATCAGTGTAGCGCAAGTGATTTCAGCAGTGGAAGAAATTAGAAAATTGGATCCTCGTCCGGGGCGGCAGTTTTTTGATGAAAGTTCACAGTACATTGTGCCAGATATTTATGTGTACATGGTCAATGGCGAACCTGTCATTGCACAAAATGATGATGGACTTCCAAAATTACGTTTGTCTTCGTACTATCAATCTCTTTTGACCAATACAAAAGCTTCTGAAAAAGAGAAAGAGTACATTCATGAAAAGATGCGAAGCGCACTTTGGTTAATACGTTCTATTCATCAACGACAACGAACGATTTATAAAGTCACGCAATCCATTGTACGCATTCAAAGAGAGTTTTTAGAACGAGGCATTACAGCATTAAAACCCATGGTGTTAAAAGATGTTGCAGCTGATATTGGTATGCATGAATCCACCGTCAGTCGAGTCACCACCAATAAATTTATCCACACACCACAGGGTATTTTTGAGCTTAAATATTTTTTCAATTCCAGCATTAAAAGTACGCATGGGACAGACATGGCTTCTGAAGCTGTTAAACAGCGCTTGCGCAAAATTGTAGATGGAGAAGATCCTCGCAAACCTTTTAGTGATCAGGAATTGGTAGAAATCTTACGTCAAAGCAATGTAGATATTGCAAGACGTACGGTAGCCAAGTATAGAGAAATGATGGGTATACTTTCTTCCTCTAAGCGGAAGAATTTGTATCATTAACAGTCAATAGTAAGGAGAAACTTATATGAAAGTTGATATAACGTTCAAGCAAATGGATGCATCAGAAGCAGCAAAACAAAAAGTACAGCAAAAAGCTCGAAAAATTGAACGGTATGGCTTAACTGCAATGGAATGCCACGTTATTTTATTTTCAGAAAGACATATTCAAAAAGCTGAAGTTTTGGTTTCAGCAAAAAACTTTCGTGCACAAGGAGTAGGAAATACAAGTGACCTATATGCTTCTATTGAGCAAGCTTTTCAAAAAGTAGAGAAAACCATTCGTCGCTATCATGATCGAAACATTCGTAATTCAAGGCACGAACAAGCACGCGCTTAGTATTTATATCAATTACTTTAAAAAAAGGGCCGTAACCTAACCGTACGGCCCTTTTTTTTGGTTATTACAATAATCTTTTGTAGTTACTTCACCAGCACAGTATCAGCATCTTTAAGGCGCTTAGAGGCGTCTTTTGTGATGTAGTACAGCGCATTAAATACACGAATTAAATTATCAATTGTTGATTGACTCAATTGATCTGCCTTAAAAACATCCTCCGGATGTTGAAGAAGTTCCTGTAAGTAGCCGATGGCATATTCAAGTGACTCTCTCTCGATAAAAACATTGATGATTCGTGTTTGATCATCTTGTTCAACAGTTATCAAAGGAAAGTCCGTCATGGGTATAGCAACTTTTTCCAATGAAGTTTGTGTTTCTTTTTTCTTTTTTTCTTTAGTGTCTTCAGAGTCGCCTTTTTCAAAAATTCGCACCAGTGAAGCAGTAGATGAAAAGCTAGGATAAAATTTAAAAATACGAATGGTCGGTCCAATTTTTTGAAGTGAATATTCAATTGAAGAGACGCTTTGATCAAATGGATCTTTTAAATACGCAGTGTATTTTTGTACGGAGACTTCTTTGGATTTCTTCTCAATACAATAGCTTGCACCCGGATTACACAGAACCAGTGCCAATAGACTTGCGAAAAATACGCTGATTTTCATAGCGCATCTATTATACCGCAATGCGTAATATTTGGGAATGGGTGATAATATATAATAATTATAATAAGTTATGATGATTCATGCGAAACAAGCAGCATGATGATCATGAAAAGATCAATGATGATGAGTGTAGGGCTTAACTGACGAAATTTACCACTTACAATTTTTAGGACAGACCACATTAGAAATGACCAGATCAGTCCTTGTGTAATCGAGTACGTCAGTGGAATTAAAATCAATGCGAGAAAGGCTGGAATCCATTCATCTAGTTCTTTTACATTCATTTTAAGCAGCGGTGTCACCATCAGTACACCAACCAAAACTAAAATAGGTGCTGTTGCAACTTTGGGAATCATGGAAAATAGAGGCGCAAAAAATAAACAAGGAATAAAAAGTAATGCGGTTGCAATGGCAGTCATTCCGGTTCTTCCACCTTGCTTAATACCCGTGGCAGATTCGATATAGGCTGTTCCGGGACTTGTTCCAAACAATCCTGAAAGTGTTGTAGAGATTGCATCAACAATTAAACTTTGCTTTACATTTTTAGGATCACCATTTTCATCAAATAGTTCTCCAGCTTCTGCAAGACCCATAAACGTTGAAAGACTGTCAAAAAGGTCTGTAAAAAGCATGGCAAAAATGATGGGTGCAAAAGATAGTTTCAAAGACCCAACCAAGTCCATCGCAAAAAACAGTTCAAAGTTTGGCATGGAGATCCAGTATTTTTCAAAAGGGTTTGTGATGCCAAAAGGTATTGAGATCAACGTTGTTAAAACAATGCCGATGATAAAAGCTGCGTTGTTTTTTCGAAGTAAAAGCGCAGATGTGATGACAAGACCAAAAAGAAAAACCAGTACAGAAGGCGTGAGTGGACCTCTTGTCACAAGTGTAACAGGATGGTCTGTAATGAAGCCAGCATTGGTAAGTCCTATGAGTGCAATAAATAACCCGATACCAGAAGCAACACCATAGCGCAGGGAAGGTGGGATTGCTTTTACGATAGCAGTTCGAATATTAAAGACAGACATGCCAACAAATATAATCCCTGTCCAAAACACCATGCCTAAAGCAGTTTGCCACTGAATTTGATGGCCCATGACAATAGAGTAGGCAAAAAAAGCATTGAGTCCCATGCCGGGTGCAACAACAATAGGCATATTTGCAAAAAGACCCATTAAAAGTGTGGATACAACAATCAAAATCACAGTTGAAGTCACCAATGCCTCTTGTGGCATGCCAGCTTGGGACAGAATCATGGGGTTGACAATGATAATATAACAAGTTGCAAGAAAGTTGGTGATGCCTGCAAGGCTTTCTTTTTGAAGATGATTTTTAAGCATATTTTCACTTTCTAAAGATCAATGTAAGGAACGTCAATGTAAAATAGTGGGGGATTTTCAGTCTTATGGTATGTAATTTATCCATCATGGTCTCCACAAAAACAAGATGCCCTTGGCTTAAACTTTCAAACCCACGCTATGTTGCATACCACGATCAAGAATGGGGGCGCCCTGAGCATGATGATCAAATGCTTTTTGAACTTTTAACACTTGAGGGTGCGCAAGCGGGCTTAAGTTGGGAGACCGTTTTGAACAAACGCGAACATTACCGAAAAGTATTTATGAAGTTTGATCCTAAAAAAGTAGCAAAATTCGATCAGCATAAAATCAAGAAACTACTTCAAGATGCAGGGATTATTCGCAATCGACTCAAAGTTGAGTCTACGGTAAGTAACGCGAAAGCTTTTTTGAATGTGCAGAAGGAATTTGGAAGTTTTGATCGTTATATTTGGTCGTTTGTTGATCACAAGCCGATCCAAACCAAATTTTCTTCCATGAAAGATTATCCTTCCAAAACGTTGATCAGTGATCAAATTTCTAAAGATTTAAAAAAACGTGGATTTCGATTTGTGGGCACAACAATTATGTATGCCTTTATGCAAGCCATCGGCATGACACAAGACCACGCAAAAACATGCTATCTTCATGGCAAAAAATTTCGATGATCGACTGAATTTATTTTTAATCGAGTTGTATAAAGGGAGAAGTTTGAAAACCGTTTCCCCATGTTTGTACAAATTGATTCAAGAAGATGCAGTTTTCGCTTCCAGGGTTGGAAAGATTGGCAATGGCTGAAACAAAGTAATAATCGTGCGATTGGTCTGTAGCATTATCAACAATACCAAAAGAATCTATCGTCGTGCCAATATGTGCATCGCTTGAGCAAGCTGTGCCTGATGTTGTGGCAGCATAATTAATTTTATTACCTGCGTTTTCTTCATACGTAGCATCCGCTTCAATGTAACCACCACGAATCACGTTGATATAAAATCCTATGAATTGGTCGGATGGAATAACGTAGCTGATTTCATTCATCAGCATGCTGCTGTTTGTTGCTTGAAACTTGCCTCCGTCCAGTATGGTTTGAAGGTCATCATCAGTATTTGCAGCAGCGGATAAAGCGCCAGCTCCAAAATAGGAGTTTTCAATATGATAGCTTAACTCACCTTTTCGAATGGCATCCAAAAGAATATAGCCTTCAGATATGCGGGCTTTTACAACATACTTTTGAAAACTTGGAACACTGACGGCCGCAAGAAGGCCAATCACAAGGACAACAATCATAAGTTCAATCAGTGTAAATCCATTATTTTTAGGCATATAACACAATTGTAACACTGACTATTATGGAGTGGAAAGTGAATTTGTGCGTATAATCTATTGAAGTGACAGGCAATAGCTTTTATGCAATGCTTGTGTAAGCACTATGAAAACATTGATTATTTCAGGCATGTCCGGTTCGGGAAAATCGCTTGCATACAAGACGTTTGAAGATATTGGATTTTATTGCATGGACAATGTGCCTGTTGAAATGTTGCCCCACTATCAAACATACTTTGAAAAGCATCAAAATCAATTTGATAAAGTTGCACTTGTTGTAGACGGGCGCGACACCAAAAGTATCAAGATGCTTCCAACTCAAATCAACACATGGAAAGAAAAAGACCAAGGTATTGAAGTTCTTTTTTTTGATGCCCATGATCCTGTGCTGATCAATCGTTATTCTGAAACCAGGCATCGTCATCCGTTATCCCCCAAAGGATCCATTGAAGAAGGTATTGCAAAAGAACGTGAGTTGTTGGCTCCTGTTCGCGCCATTGCAAATTACTATATTGATACATCGGAATTTTCTAGTCGAGATTTGCGCGCACATATTGCCAAACGATTTGGGGATATCAAAGAGGGTGCGCATGGACTTGGAATTACGGTGATGTCCTTTGGTTTTAAGTATGGCATTCCGCTCAACTCAGATCTGCTTTTGGATGTTCGTTTCTTGGCCAATCCATTTTTTGAAAAAAACCTAAAATACAAAACAGGTCTTGATTCTGAGGTTCAGAAATTTGTGTTTGATCAAGAAGGTGCAATTGATTTTGTGGATCGTATCATCCATCTGCTTCATTTCTTGCTGCCCCGGTACGAAAAGGAAGGTAAATCCTATCTGCAACTGTCGATAGGGTGTACTGGTGGGCAACATCGGTCGGTAGCGATGGTAGAGAAAATTGCGCAAATCCTTATTCAAGAAGGTTTGGATGTCCATGTGGTGCATAGGGAACAGGAAGATTAACTTTTTATCATCAAAGTTGATGAATATTGCATAGGATTTGGTAGAAGAGGAAAAATCATGAGCAAGCGATCATTTCTATTTACTTCGGAGTCGGTGACAGAAGGTCACCCAGATAAAATTTGTGATCAAATTTCAGACGCTTGTCTGGATGCGATTTTAACCCAAGATAAAAAAGCACGTGTTGCCATTGAAACCATGACAGCAACCGGTTTTGTACATCTTGCTGGTGAAGTCACCACCAGCGCAAAAGTTGATTTTGAAAACATCGCACGAAAAACATTGCGAGATATTGGTTACACCAAAGCAGAGTACGGTATCAGCGCTGATGAATGTAATGTGATGGTATCCATTGGTAAACAATCTCCAGATATTGCCCAAGGCGTTGATGAACATGATGACAAAGAATTGGGTGCAGGTGATCAAGGGTTAATGTTTGGGTATGCGTGTGATGAAAACGATGAATACATGCCGAGTCCCATTTACTACGCACATCAATTAACAAGACAACTGGCAGAGGTTCGAAAACAAAATGTTGTAGATGTGTTCAGGCCCGATGGAAAAGCCCAAGTGACGTTTCAATATGAAAATGATCAGCCTGTTTCGATACACACTGTTGTTGTTTCAACACAACATCATCCCGGTTTTTCTCACCCTCAAATTGTTGAACATGTACAGAACCATGTAATCAAACCGGTGCTTGATAGCAAATGGCTTACCAACAAAACCAAGTATTATATCAATCCAACAGGCAACTTTGTAATTGGTGGGCCTCACGGTGATGCAGGGCTTACAGGGCGTAAAATCATTGTAGATACCTATGGAGGCTGGGGACGGCATGGTGGCGGTGCATTCTCAGGTAAAGATCCAACCAAAGTGGATCGAAGCGCATGTTACGCGGCAAGGTACATTGCAAAAAATATTGTTGCTTCTGGTGTGGCCAAGCGCTGTGAAGTTCAACTTGCGTATGCAATTGGTGTTTCGGATCCGGTGTCTGTCATGGTTGAAACCTATGGTACAAGTCAAGTTGATCCTGATCGTTTTGAGGACATGGTACGAGAAATTTTTCCACTCAAGCCAAAAGATATTATTGAAAAACTGGATTTACAAAAGCCGATTTATCAAAAGACAGCTAGCTATGGACACTTTGGCCGCGGTAAAGACCATTTTTCATGGGAAGCAACTGACAAAGTCCAGGCAATAACATCTTATTTTTCATAAATAACAATGCTTGATCGTACACAGATCGTTGAACAAAACTTTTTAAAAGTGGTTGAGTCCTATCAACCGGTCACAAGAATTGTGCAAACAGATACTGACATGCTCAAGATGCTTTTTTTGATGCAAGTTCAAAGTCGATTGTTGGATTATCAGTCGCGTGTTTTGAAAGCGCAGAACGAATCCTTTTATACGATTGGTAGCGCAGGACATGAGGCCAATGCAGTGTTTGGTGCGCTACTGAAAAAAGAGGATCCATGTCTTTTGCATTATCGAAGCGGCGCCTTCATGATGGCCCGTGCATGTGTGCATGATTATCCTCACATGATTGAAGATACACTTTTGTCTTTTTGTGCATCTAAACTTGATCCAACAAGTGGCGGCCGACACAAGGTGTGGGGAAGCAAAACATTATGGGTTCCACCTCAAACCAGCACTATCGCTTCTCATTTGCCAAAGGCCGTAGGTATGTCATTCGGTATTCGTCGTGCGCATCATATGCAGGTTCCTACGGACACAGATAAAGATTCGATTGTGTTTGTAAGTTTTGGAGATGCAAGTTGTAATCATGCAACAGCACAGACTGCATTTAATGCCGCTTCTTGGTCAGCCTATCAAAAACTTCCAACGCCTATTTTCTTTTTATGTGAAGACAATGGTTTGGGGATTTCTGTTCGTACGCCCAAAGGATGGGTTGAACATATGATGAAGGCAAGAGGAGAAATTAAGTATTTCAGCGCAGATAGTGCGGAACTTGATCAGGTGGTTGTGCAAGCAAAAGAGGCGATTGAATACTGTCGTGCCAAAAGAAAACCTGTTTTCTTTCATCTTTCAACCATACGATTGTTTGGTCATGCTGGTAGCGATGTGGAAACTGGCTACAGAACACTCGAAGAAATAGAGTCCATGGAAGGATTTGATCCAATCATAGCAACTGCAAAACTTCTTATGGATGCAGGCATCATGGATAAAAATGAAATTCGTTTGATGTATGAATCAGAAAAAAAGAGCATTGAAGAAAAATCTAAAAAAGCTGTGCTTACACCGAAACTTCAAACAGCCCAAGAGGTCATGGAATATCTTACATTACCATCACCAAAGTCGGTGACGTTGCAACAGGATGAAGAAAAAAGAAAAGTAGTATTTACCAAAGCCATTGGACATGTGCCTGAACAAAGTCCAAAGCCACGTCACATGGCCATGCTTCTAAATTGGGCATTGTATGATCTGATGATCAAAGACCCAAGCGCAGTGCTTTTTGGTGAGGATGTGGCAAAAAAAGGTGGCGTGTATCATGTAA
>JAGRAZ010000025.1 GCA_020434345.1 Bdellovibrionales bacterium | reverse complement strand
CAGTTTAGTTTACAAAAGAAAAGATAATACGTTTATTCTAAAGTTATTTGAGTAGGTATATTTTCCTACCAGCTTTCTCGACAACTCACCTATACTTCCAGTACTAAAAGAAGTCCTTTATATTTTGGGCATGCAAAAAAAACTGATTGGTTCGGACAATCTCCAAAGCTGTACTAAAAATATACCTATTCTACTCAAATGAAGATCCGTGTATGGGTAAAAGAGAGAAAATAGTCAAATTGCACGATGCAATTTGTCTATTTTCTCTACTTTCTTATTCTCACAGAATAAACAAAATATTTTAGCTCTTAGTCAAACCGGCATACCCTTCACAACGCTAATTATATTTTAGGCAGTAGTCCTTCAGTGACTACACTTCTCTCAAATTCTATAGTAAACTAAACAGATGTACGACGACTTACCAAGACCTGTTGTTCTTGTTCTAGGAACATGTTTTATTGGCGTCGGTATTTGGGGTGGTTTTAAAAACGATGCAATTATCAAAAGTGGTCAAAAAACAACAGGAATTGTTGTAAGCGTTAACTCTGAAAACGAAAGATGTGGCAACAGAATTAAACACGACTGTACGACATTTACTTCTGCCATTCAATACCGAGCTATGGATAAAACGTTTACCTGGTATCAAACAAATACGGTAAGTGGGCACAATGCACCGATAACATATGCCGACTATCAAAAGGATCAGGAGGTTGAAATCCTATATGATCCTACAGACCCAAGTTTTCCAGTAGAAAATACTTTTGAAGACAAATACGGTTGGGCACTTATTATCATCGCATGTGGTGGATTGTTGCTTTTGCTAGCGTAAAAAACTATTCAAGAGAAATCAGAAGTATTCAAATTGCATATTGCAATTTGTCCTTTGTCCTTTTCTCTCCCGCTATATCTTGTGGGTTAATTGATTTTGAATACAGCGTATTGCATATACCTTTCGTACAAAGTTGTTTGAAGCGAGCAAGTGCGAGCGGAGTCAACTTTGGTAGAAAGGTATATGCAATCAAACAGTTCGTTCGTGTTTTGTAAACAAAGTATTATAGGATTTGTATGTTTGTCGTACAGGCGCCTTGGCGATACCTACGGTGAGCACTGAAGCCTGGTAGGCAAACATACAAAGCTAGAAATAAAATCGTATTATTTTGTGATTTGGTTCATTAGCTCTTTGGGATTTTCAATGGCTTGTTCTAAAAGATAATCCCCAATTACATCTTCGACTTGTTTTTTGTCACTTTGCTTTTCTTGGGCTTTGGCTTTCTTTTTTTGATCACGATAATTTTTAAACCTTTGCACAATGTCTTCTGTACCCAGAGGATTGTGCTTTAAAGAAAATTGATAGGTTTTACTTTGATAAAGCTTTGGTGCCCATGCATCCAGTAAACTTGCGGGAATAAAATGCAAAAAAAACAACAAAACCATCACAATGATCATGCCTTTTGCTATACTCACTAAAGCTCCGCCAACACGATTGATTCCTTTGAGCGCTGCAACCTTGTTGACAAATTTATGTTCGATCAATTGACCAATCAAAATAATCAAAAAGTAAACCGTAATCCCAGCGACCATGGGGGCAATCATACGACTTGCATCGGGTGAAGTACCCAACACAAAAGAAGAGATGTTGGTTACAAACGGGGCAAGTGGATTGGCCAAAACAAACGCAAGCACAATCCCTAACACAGCTGCAAATTGCGATACCACGCCTTTGATAAAGCCTGAGATCGCAAAATATAAAAACACACCAATGATAACAACATCAAACATATATTTGTTTCTCTATTGCCCTAATGTAAAGGCGATAAAGAGCTTTCTTTGCTGACGTATTAATAGGACAAGTACGGTTTCATCTTTTTTAATTTTGGATGAAATATTTTTGTAATCATCAATATCATTAACTGCAACACGGTTAAGCCGAACGATCACATCTCCGGGAGCCACGCCTTTTTGTGCTGCACTGCTGTTTGGATCTACTTGCTCAACCAAAACGCCTTTTTGAGAATCTTCCAGACCCAACTGTTTTCTGGTTGTTGCGTTTAGATTTGTTACTTGCAATCCTAACACGTCTTTGGCCATGTCATTTTTGGATGTAGAAGCTGGAACCGTTGTTTCGTCTTCTAACTTTTCAATCAAAACACTTATTGTTTTGAGGGATTTGTTGCGAATAAGTTCAACTTTAACTCTTTTACCTACTTTAGTTTTAGCAACCATGAGTGGTAAATCGTTCCAGTTTTTTACAACTTGATCATCATATTTGGTAATAACATCCCCGGGTTCAATTTTTGCTTTGGCTGCAGGTGTATCTTGTAACACTTCCATCACCAACGCACCTTGTTTACCACTGAGGCCAAGTGCTTTGACGTGTTCAGCTTGCACTTCTTGCACGCGCACACCAAGATATCCTCGAATGACTTGACCTTGTTCTTTAAGTCGAACAAGAACATCTTTGGCCATATCAATTGGAATGGCAAAACCAATGCCCTGACCTGTAGAATGAATGGCCGTGTTGATACCGATTACTTCACCATAAATATCAAGCAGGGGTCCTCCTGAGTTTCCGGGATTGATGGAGGCATCAGTTTGAATAAAATCATCATAGGGTCCAAGTCCGATGGTTCGTTCTTTTGCACTGACAATGCCTTGGGTTACAGAGTGTGAAAGACCAAATGGATTTCCAATGGCAACAACGATGTCACCTACTTGTAAATCTTGCGAACTACCTAAAAGAACCGGTGTGACTTTTTTATTTCCTTTGATTTTTAACAACGCAACATCGGTTTTTGGATCGCGCCCAACCACTTCCGCAGGAAATTCGGTTTCATCCACAAAGGTAACGCGAATTTCATCAGCATTCGCAATCACGTGATTGTTTGTTACAACGTAGCCTTCCGCATTCAGAACAAAACCCGAACCTAAACTTGAAGTCTTTCTTTCTTGTTGTGGATTTGGGCCTTGTCCAAAAAATCGATCAAAAAACTCATCGCCAAAAAAGGGTGCAAATGGATTGTTAGGGTTTTGCTTTTGATCGGGATCAATACGAAATCCAAACGGCGTCTGTATACCTTTGATGGTTTGCACCGTGCTGATATTGACAACAGAGTCTCCATATTTTTGTGAAATATTTCGATAGGCTTGAGGAGAAAGATGTTCAATGTCTTGATTCACACGAAGTTTAGGATTTGCCTTACCCTCCATCCAGAATTCTTTTGCTTGCACGACATGTGAAAAGGCCAGCATCACACTTATAAGGATAAGACATTTTAATTTCATGGAGTCCCTCATTTTTTATCAAATTTTTAAAAACAAACCCCTATCTAACGTAGGTTTAAAATCAAGGACAATCAATTTTTGCTTGTTGACTTTTCAAACTTGTTTCCGTATAGGGTAGTGTATATGCCATATATGGTAACATACGGTACGCTATAGTTGAAAAAACTAACGCGTTATGTTATAAAGGCATAGCCCTGCTTCAAGTCGAGCTTCTTTCTTGAAAGAGGCCTTAGATTAGGGGAATTTGATGGCGGGATGTTTTCAAACCACGTAAGAAGGGAAAACAATTCTATGGGAGCTTACAGAAATCAACCCACCAACGAGTCCTTTGAAAAAAGAAGGATCCCGCGATTTCCAGTCCAACTACCGATTGTACTTGGACATGATGAAGATGATTCATCCATTTGCACCACATTAAGTTCAGAGGGTGTTTCGGTTGAAACAGCCAAAAGCCTTCGTGTATCGCAACGAATTTTTATTGAAGTTGTGCTTGCGCCCGGCCAAGCGCCTCTGCGCATGCAAGGCCAGGTTGTTTGGAAAAAAGATATGGATGTGACCAACCATCAATTAGAGCCGCTTTATGAAATCGGTATTCGTTTTATTCGCCCTCTTCCCAACCCATGGAAAATGCCGAGCGAATATGACCCTTCGGCAGACATGTTTGGCTTTATTGCAGAGCAAGAAGAAGAATTTCCAGACTTCATCCCACCATTTGCATAACAAGCGCTAGATTGCTATAGATCTTATAGTGCAACGCAAACCAATCAGAATTTTTTGCATCCTTGCATGTTTTTTACTTCAAACGGGATTTGATATGAAAATTGATAAACAAAAAGAAATTGAAAAATTAAAAAAGGAAAATCCAAAAGCGTACCGCATCACCCAAGAAGGCGACACGGAAGCGCCTTTTCAAAACGAATATCATGACAACAAGCGTGAAGGCATTTATGTAGACGTTGTTACAGGTCGGCCTCTGTTTAGTTCCAATGAAAAATATGATTCTGGTTCCGGATGGCCCAGCTTTTATGATGTGATCGATCAAAAAAATATTGAAACCAAAACAGACCTTAAGCTTGTACGTCCACGAACAGAAATTCACAGTGTGGACAACACACACCTTGGTCATGTGTTTACAGATGGGCCTAAAGACAAGACAGGTCTTCGCTATTGTGTGAACTCTGCATCCTTAAAGTTTATACCTAAAGAAGAACTCAATGATCCAAAGCATGAGGGACAATACAAAGAATTTGTAAAACTTTTCGAGAATCAAGAAAAGAAAAAGTAATCGAAAACTATTCGATCATTACTTTTTCCATGACTACCGGCTTTAAAGGATTGTCACGGCCGTCTCTTGGAACACTTACAATCTGATCTACAATTTCCAAGCCTTTGGTGACACGACCAAACACTGAATATTGACCATCCAAGTGAGTTGCATCATCCACCATAATAAAAAACTGACTGCCTGCTGAGTTAGGATCCGATGATCTTGCCATCGATACGATGCCACGCTTGTGTTTTTCCGATGAAAATTCTGCATCTACTGTGTACCCTGGGCCACCGGTACCATGTACAGAACGATCTGCATTTTTTGAATTGGGGTCCCCACCCTGAATCATAAAACCAGGAATCACACGATGAAAAGTTGTTCCATCATAAAAACCTGCACGGGCCAATTTTTTGAAATTTTCTACGTGGTTGGGTGCAACTTCAGGCAAAAATTCAAATTCGATGGTTCCAAGGTTGGTCTGGATAATGGCTACTTTTCCTTCAGTTTGTTTCACGGCGGATCCCTTTCCTACATTCTTTGTACAACTACCAACACCCAACAGAATGATACAGAGGGCGATCGCTTCAAAAAAATGAATTCTCATAGGTTTAATGTACTTTGTTTAATTTAAATGAAATTTGCTTGATACAGTTTACGAATGTCTTCAATCAGTTTTTTGCGACGTTCCTGATCTTTTTTGGTTTCAGGCTCGTCTGCCTCTGATGAGAAACTTTGCGGTAATGTATACGTAAAAGTTTCAGAAGACTTAAACTTACCTTGTTCTTGTGTTTGAGGGTTGGTTTGTTCCCCTTGCGCAAGGGCAAGTCCTGCAAATAGTAAACAGATAAGCGCTGCTAAGGTTGTTTTCATAACGCGATGTGTATATCAAACCTTGGCCCAAAAGTCAAAAACCCCTATCAAGTCTCTATCGACAAGTCCCGCACAGATTGATATGGGTGGTGACAATCACCTTTGAAAGCAAGGAGTTATAGACGTGCCTGACATTCATGAGCAAAGTATTCATACAATCAAATTCTTAAGTGTTGATGCAGTTGAAAAAGCCAACTCAGGCCATCCGGGCATGCCCATGGGATGCGCTGATCTTGCATACATTTTATTCTATGAGTTTTTACAAACCTCACCTACGCATCTTGATTGGGCCAATCGTGATCGATTTATTCTATCTGCGGGTCACGGTTCAATGTTGCAATATGCACTTTTACATTTATGTGGCTTTGATGTTTCACTGGATGAAATTAAAAACTTTCGACAACTGACAAGTAAAACACCCGGCCACCCTGAAGTGGGACACACACCCGGTGTAGAAGCAACCACTGGACCCCTGGGCCAAGGCACTGCCAATGCAGTTGGTATGGCGCTGGCTGCAAAAATGATGCAAGAAACATTTCAAACAGATGCATTTAATCCAATTGATCATCATGTATACGCCATCGTTTCTGATGGTGATTTAATGGAAGGTATTTCAAGTGAAAGTGCTTCGCTTGCAGGCCATCTACAACTTTCAAACTTGATCTATATTTATGACGATAACAACATCAGCATTGATGGCTCTACGGATATTTCATTCAGTGAAGATGTGGGGAAACGTTTTCAAGCTTTTGGTTGGTACGTTCAAAGCATTGACGGACACAACCATCAAGAAATTCGTAATGCAATTGCCAACGCAAAAAACCAAGATGAAAAACCATCCATCATCATTGCAAAAACACATATCGCGCATGGATCTCCAAACAAACAAGACACCTCTTCATCACATGGTGCACCTTTAGGCAAAGATGAAGTGCGTTTGACAAAAGAAAAGGCCCTGTGGCCTCTGGACAAACCTTTTTTTGTTCCAAATGAAGTAACAGCTCATTTTTCAAAAAGATCAGAAAAAGTAAATCAGCAGATTTCAAATTGGCAGAAAAACTTTGATGTGTGGAAAACACAAAACCCAGACAAATTTACACTTTGGCAAAAGTATTGGGACAAAAGCCCACAAGCGTTGTTTGAAACGTTACAAGAAAACCTTCCGACAATGCCGGACGCAACACGTTCTATTTCTAACAAAATCCAGCAAAAAGTTGCAGCACTTGTTCCAAACCTAGTGGGAGGTTCTGCGGATTTGGCCTGTTCATGCAAAACATTAATTAAAGACGGTGGCGACGTTTTGGCTGCGCACTTTCATGGACGCAACATTCACTTTGGTATTCGGGAGCACGCTATGGGTGCCATTGCCAATGGAATGTCGCTCTATGGTTCGATGATTCCGTACACATCAACCTTTTTGGTTTTTTCTGATTACATGCGCCCCACCATTCGAATGGCTGCACTTTCAAAAATCCAAACTATTTTTATTTTCACACACGATAGTATCTTTGTGGGAGAAGATGGACCTACACACCAACCTGTAGAACAAATTCCATCATTGCGTCTTATTCCAAATTTACAAGTTGCGCGTCCTTGCAACGCAGAAGAAACTGCTGCAAGTTGGTCTTGGGCGATAGAAAAAAAGGACGGACCCACCACGATTATTTTATCAAGACAAAATTTGGCAAATATTCCAGCAAATTCCTACCAAGATCTACCCAAGGGTGGGTATGTTTTTTCCAAAGAATCCAAAACATCACTCGACCTTATCTTGATTGCAACAGGTTCAGAAGTTCCACTTGCTTGTGAAGTGCGTGAAGCACTCGAAGCTCAAGGAAAATCTGTGCGTGTCGTATCCATTCCGTGTTTGGAAATTTTTGAAAACCAAGATGAAAACTATATTCAAAGCGTTTTGCCCCAAGGCGTACAGAAAGTTGTTATTGAAGCAGCACAAGGTGACCTTTGGTACAAATGGATTGGGCATGATGGCATTGTGATTGATATGCACACATTTGGCACTTCAGCACCGGGAGAAGAAGTGGCCGAGCATTTCGGATTTTCCAAAGAACATATTCTAGATTGTATTGCTTCTGCGATGTAGAATATGAATATGTGTGGTTACGTACATATTATCAGCAAAACTATATTGACAACGTAAAACCAGAAATTCTTAGAGTTGTTTATTCCCTCTGTCGAATGGCTCCCTCAAGCCTAACGGCTTTCAGTCCGCTTGAGTTCTCCTACGGGAACAAACAACTCTTTGCTTTTTTATTCTCACAACCCTATTTAAAAAAACAGATCTCATCGCTACCAATAACTTGTACAAAATATGAATACGATTTCCTAGCGAAAATAATTACCTTTTGAAAAGACGGAAAAAAGATAAAATAAGGACAAATTGCAATATGCACAACACTCTTTCCTATTCAGGAAACAAAATTAGGGCTAAATCGGTATAGGATGATTTTTCTTCGTGAGATGTGCATCAATACAAGAAGCATGGAACATATTTCGTACAAGCGACTGTGAGCGTATGCGAATGGAGCTTGGTAGGAATATGTTCCATGCCAAATCTTATTTTGTTTTTTCATTTCTATAATATAAAATTACAGACTACGAAAACCCGGTTTGATCAATGAAATAAATTCATCTTTGGTGTGTGCCCTCAAGTAGGGATTGGTTTGGCATTGCTGCTCTAAACTTTGGCAGTGATCATGCGCATAGTTGTGCCCCGGATAGATGATGGTTTGTTTAGGTAGATTTTTAATAATGTCATGAAACGTGTAGTAAAGTTTTTCAGCATTGCCACCCGGAAGATCCGTTCGACCACACCCATCTAAAAAAAGCGTATCACCCGAGAGCATTTTTTCACCAAACATAAAACATTGTGAGCCTTCGGTGTGGCCGGGTGTGTGAATCACTTTGATTTTTTGGTTTCCAATAGCAATTTCATCACCTGTTTCCGTACCAATGGCTGTTTCCTTCCAACCCTTGATCCAAGGCACTTCTTCTTTGTGCATATAGACTTGTGCATTTTTTTCATTGATCAAATCTTCGACAGCATTGATATGATCTGGATGACCATGTGTTATGAACGCCTTGGTGATTTGCATGCCTTCTTGTTCTGCAATGCTGTAAATTGCGGGTAAATCCCAAGCAGGATCAACGACCGCCATTTCTTTGGTTTCTGTGTCGCCAATCAAGTAGACATAATTGGCCATGGGACCAAGTTCAACTTGTTTAAAATAAAGACCCATATCAATTACAAACCTAAATTTTTCAAAAAAGCTTTGTTGTTGGGTTCACGTCGTAAAAAACGTTTGAGTTGACGATTTAAATCTTTTGAACCACCGGGTTCAAGAATTTCTCTACGGTAGCGCAAACCGATAACCGAGTTCATAATCCCTTTTTTCTCAAACACGCTGAACATATCCTCTGCATAAACCTTGGACCACAGATAGCCATAATAACCCGCATCATATCCTGTCATGTGACCCCATGAAGCTTGGCGATACGTTCCTTCTTGTGGATCGATATGCGTCATAGAACTAAACCGATCGTTCCATACTTTTGTCGTATCAACAGGCGTTTTCATTGAATGGTAATCTAGATCTATACTTGCAAGGGCAAGCTGGCGCATATAGAAAATTGCCTGATTCACTTTTTTAAGTTTTAGCATTTGTTGAAGCATATCATTCGGCAGTGGCTTTCCAGTTTGATAATGCTTGGATAAAAGTTGCAGTGGTTCTTTTTTCCACACCCAATTTTCAAGCATCTGCGATGGTGCTTCCACAAAATCCCTTGCTACCGATGTTCCTCCCTGTGAGCCATACTGCGTTTTTGCAACCACTCCATGCATAACGTGACCAAATTCATGAAAATAAGTTTCTACTTCATCATGGGTCAGAAGCGATGGACGGTCTTTTGTGGGAGGATTAAAATTACAAACCATCGCTACCATTGGGAGTACTACACTGCCATCAGAATTTTCTTGCGATTTCACAAGACCAAAAACAGCTGCATGCGAATACTTTCCTTCACGAGGAAACATATCAATGTAAAATGAGCCAATTTTTTTATTTGTTTTAGTATCAAAGACTTCAAAAAACTGAATCCCATCAAACCATTTATCAGTGGTTTGCGCTTCTTTGATTTGGATACCAAGAAGTTTTTCATAAATTTGAAACATGCCTTTTGTGACTTGATCAAGGGGGAAGTATTCTTTTATTCTTTCAATATCCAAATCACCTTGGCTTTCCAATATTCTTTCCAGATAATATAGATAATCCCATTGATGAATCTTGGTATCTTTAGCGCTTTTACAGTTCGTTTCTTTGCATTTAAATTCTTGAAGCTGTTCAAACTCTTTTTCAAAGGAACCTTTTAGGTCATCAATAAGCTGATTCAAGAAAGATCGCACTTCTGTATAACTTTTAGCCATGCGATCACTGAGACTGATAACTTTATCTGCATGATTTTCATACCCCATTAATTTTGCAATCTCATCACGTCGTAAAATTATATTTTCTAAAATTTGAACGTTTTCATTTCCACCACGAACACCATATATAAATGATACTTTTTCTCTTATTTTTTCATTTTTTGCATACTTCATGACAGGAAAATAAATCGGATAATCTGATGTAAGTTTGTATTTATCCTTTTTCTTTTCAAGAGCCTCTATAAAACTTTCTTCAAGACCATCAAGATCTTGTTTTGTGACCCAAACATCATCCTTAACCTCTTGAATGTTTTTGCTAAAAATCGATGACAACTCTGCAAGCTCTTTGTTTAACGTCAGTATTTTTTCTCGAGACGCCTTTTCACTGACATTTAATCCATTTGCGACAAAGGATTTATAAAAATCATCCACTAGACGTTTTTGGTGTCCTTTAAGGTCATCATAACTTTTGGACTCTTTCATTTGTTTTACACGCGCAAAAAGCTTTTCATTTGAAAAAGTTTCAACCATAAATTGATCGGTTTTAACTTCGCATTCGCTTGCAGCATCACGTATTTGCTTGTCTGGAGAAACGTAAGCAAGAAATGTCAAAAGAGAAACTTCTCTCATATAGTCTGCGATAATATACTCTAAAGCTTCTACGGAATTTGAAAACACTACATCGTCTTTGTCATCAATAATTTTTTGAATTTCAGTCTGAACTTCATTCTGCAGGGAACTACACTTTTGCTCAATCTCTTTTACATTGGATAGAAAAAGCGATTTTTCAGCGCACAAAGCATTTGTTGAATTCATTGCCATGATCACTCCCAAAAATAATAATTTTCTCATCATTTATCCTTTTTCTGTAATAACTTGTATTGGTATATTACGGCTTCCAGCTGTCAAATCAAGCTCAAAAGCATTTCGATGAACCCAAGCAAGACCCAGCAACACATCGCCATCATTGACCGCTGTCGTAATCACACCAACCTCATCACCGTTTGCATAAATAGGATCAGAAGGTGCTATCAATCCCTGCGCTTTTACCTGCAAAAGTTTTCTGTTTACATGCATGCCTCGCGCATAAAGCCTTGCAATTGTCTCTTGGCCCACATAACACCCCTTGGTAAATGAAATTGCTTGGTGCATAAAAGGAACTTCGAGCGGAATCGGGTCTTGATAATCCGTATCAAATAATGCAAAACCACGTTTTACTCTATCAACCTCAAATGCCTCAAATGTAAGACTTGTTAGATCATCCTCCACTGTTTCAGATACAACAATCCTATTTTTATCAAACACAATATACACAGGCGCTTGAAATGGTTGAATATCGACATCTTCGGTAATCGCGTACATCGAAAGGGTTGTTTTTACATTTTTTACTACACGGTCGTCCATAAACAATAAAACTTGATCATCTCTTATTTGAACAAACATAAACGCTATCAACTTGCTTTTGGGCGTGAGCAAACAACTCCACGCACCTTGCTGAGTGGATAGACTTTTGATGTCTTGGGTTAAGAGTCGATGTAAAAAATCAATTCGGTCAACTCCTGTAACAGATAAAATTTGCCAATTTTTAGAATGATAAGCTTTCATATTCACGTTTTTGATCAATTCCTGTATACCCAAAAAGACGTGTTTATCTTAGAAAATATTGATCTGGTAATTTTTGATTTCGATGGCACCTTGGTGGATTCGCTGGATGACCTTGTAGACTCTCTTAATCTTGCGCTTGATAAGGCCGGATGCAAAACAGTGGATCCTGTTGAACTTAAAATGAAACTTTGTTTAGGCTCTTCTAGTCTTTTGGATGATCTGATTGGCGATCAACGTGTACTTAAAAAAACTGTTTTTGGTTATTACAAAGAATTTTATCAAAAAAACATGTTTAACCGCACCAAACTTTATGATGGTGCACTTGAAGTGCTTCAGAAACTTTCAAAACACAAAAAACTCTCACTTCTAACCAATAAACGTGAAGCAACCACACGAACAATGCTTTCGCATTTCCAATTGGACCATTTTTTCTTAGAAATCATTGGTGGAGACACTTTGGATGAAAAAAAACCATCACCCAAACCCATTTTTCATATTTGTGAAAAGCTTAATGTTTCTCCTGAGAGAACCGTCATGATTGGTGACAGTCATGCCGACATCAAAGCTGGCAAAAGTGCTCGTGCAAAAACCATTGGTTTTATCAACGGTTTTTCAACGCGTGAAATGTTAGAGGCCTGTCAACCCGATGTCTTCATTGAAAGTTTAGCCGAAATACTCTGAAAACATTGAAGTTTTTACACTGGGCTTTATTTTTCCTTGATTTCATATACAACTTCCCATTATAACCAGTACCCCTTTTAAAGATGTTCTTTTGCACTAGGAGAAAAAATGGAGACCATGAAAACAACCCCTTCTGATCAATCAAAATCTAAAAATTCATCAACCTTTAGGTATGAGCGGTATTTTTCAAAATCAGATGTTCATCCATTTGACGAGATTGCGTGGGAACTTCGAAGCGCAACCATTAGCAATGAAAAAGGTGAAGTTGTTTTCTCACAAGAAAATGTAGAAGTACCTAGTTTTTGGTCGCAAATGGCAACCAACGTAGTTGTTTCAAAATATTTTCGAGGTGCGCTTGGTAGCATTGAACGCGAATCATCCGTTAAAGACCTTATTATGCGTGTTGTTGAAACCATTGCGATTTGGGCACAAAGACAGAATTACTTTCAAACAAAAGAAGAGATTCAAGCCTTTGAAGATGATCTAGCCTACCTATTGGTTCATCAAATGATGTCTTTTAATTCCCCTGTTTGGTTTAACGTTGGGATTGAAGATCGTCCACAATGCAGTGCCTGTTTTATCAATTCTGTTGAAGACAACATGTCTTCTATTCTAGACCTTGCTAAAACTGAAGGATTGCTTTTCAAAGGTGGCTCTGGTTCAGGTACCAATCTTTCAACGATTCGTTCATCAAAAGAAGTGCTGACCGGGGGTGGACAAGCCTCTGGCCCTGTTTCGTTTATGCGTGGTTATGATGCATTTGCAGGTGTAATTAAATCAGGTGGCAAAACAAGACGTGCTGCAAAAATGGTTATCCTTAATATAGACCATCCTGACGTTGTAGAATTCATTGAGTGCAAAAAAAATGAAGAGAAGAAAGCATGGGCACTCATTGATGCAGGTTACGATGGATCATTTACAGGTGAAGCCTACTCCTCGATCTTTTTTCAAAATTCAAATAACTCTGTCCGCGTTTCAGATGATTTTATGAATGCAGTGGAGACAAACGAAACCTGGAACACAACAGCGGTTCGCAACAAGCAACCTGTTGAAACCTATCAAGCCAGTGAATTAATCAATAAAATCGCAGATGCTGCATGGTTTTGTGGAGATCCCGGCATTCAATTTGATGACACAATCAACGCATGGCACACTTGTAGTGCCACGGATCGAATTTATGCATCCAATCCATGTTCTGAATACATGTTTTTAAACGATACAGCTTGTAATCTAGCTTCACTGAATCTGATGAAGTTTCAAACACCTCAAGGTCAGTTTGATGTTGAAACTTTTAGAGCTGCCGTAAGAACTACAATTCTTGCCCAAGAAATCATTGTTGATAATGCATCTTATCCAACACCCAAGATTGAAAAAAACAGTCATCAATACCGTCCTTTGGGCTTAGGCTATGCAAACCTCGGTGCGCTTTTGATGTCAAAGGGCCTTCCTTATGATTCTGAAGAAGGTCGTGCCTATGCTGCTTCCATAACAGCACTCATGACAGGTCATGCGTACTTAACATCAGCACAGATTGCATCTCACAAAGATGCATTTGAAGGCTTTACGGTCAATCGTGAATCGATGCTAAAAGTTATTCGAAAGCATGCTGATGCTTGCTATGACATCGAAAAAAATCTTGTAGAACAAAATCTCTACCAAGCACTGGTAGAAGATTGGGAACGTGCATTTGAATGGGGAAAGAAATTTGGCTTTCGAAATTCTCAAGTCACTGTTCTGGCACCAACCGGTACCATCGCTTTTATGATGGACTGTGACACAACAGGCATTGAACCTGATATTGCGCTTGTAAAATACAAAAAAATGGTGGGTGAGGGATATATGAAGATTGTCAATCGCATTGTTCCCATGACCCTTCAAAGATTGGGTTATACACCTGACCAAATTCAAGAAATAGTTTCTTACATTGATACAAACGAAACCATTGAAGGATGCGATCTTGTGAAGGAAGAACACTTGGCTATTTTTGATTGCGCAATCAAACCAGCCAATGGAAATCGTTTTATTTCCTACATGGGTCACATCGATATGATGGCAGCAACACAACCCTTCTTGTCTGGTGCCATTTCAAAAACCGTAAACGTACCAAACGAAATAACCTCTGAAGAAATAGCGGATATTTATGTGCAAGCTTGGAAAAAAGGCCTTAAAGCAATTGCAATTTATAGAGACGGTTGCAAACGTTCGCAGCCACTGAACACATCCGCAACGAAACAAGTGTTTCAACAATCTCAATTGCCACAACCCTATCGCAAGCGCTTGCCGGAAGAAAGACAAGCCATCACACACAAATTTTCTGTAGGTGGACACGAAGGCTACATCACCGTGGGTATGTTTGAAGACGGTACACCGGGTGAAATCTTTTTGGTGATGTCAAAAGAAGGAACGGTTGTTTCCGGGCTCATGGATAGTTTTGCCACAAGCATTTCACTTGCACTTCAATATGGCGTGCCCCTTGAAATTTTAATTGATAAGTTTAGTCATAGTCGATTTGAACCCTCAGGCATGACATCCAATCCGCAAATTCCAATGGCCAAATCTGTTGTAGACTATATTTTTCGATGGATGGCGGCGAAGTTTCTTCATCCAGAAACAGCCAAACGTGTAGGTGTATTAACGCCCAACACACCTCAACCATCTGAAAACAACAATAAGGTTTCAGGTGCAACACTGGACAATGAGGATAATATCGAATGGTCACAACATCTTCAAGCCGATGCTCCTCCATGCTCAGAGTGTGGAAGTATCACCATACGAAACGGCATTTGCTACTCATGCCCCAACTGTGGCGCAACAACGGGTTGCTCGTAAAAAAACACTTTACCTAATGCACATCCATTCAAATCCCGCCATAGCGAAAGCGACGGCGGATGGCGCAACAACGGGTTGCTCATAAGCTTATTTACTAATTGAAATGTAAGGAATACCTTTTAACCGGCATTCCTTACATTTTCGTATCAAGAAAACCCTTTCCCCTTTTCTATCAGGGTTTTTAGATCCATGTTATAGTTGAGCCTCGACTATGAAGATTTACACCAAAACAGGGGACCAAGGCCAAACAGCCTTATTTCAAGGGCCTCGAGTTGCCAAAAATCATCCTTGCATTGAAGCCTACGGAACCGTCGATGAGCTTAATTCTATTATTGGAATGATCATTCCAAATGTTGCCCAAGCTGAAATCAAAGAAAAGCTCTATCGATTACAAAATACATTGTTTGCGCTAGGAAGCGATTTGGCAACACCGCTTGAAAAAAACAGCAGTGCTCGTTTTTCAGAACAACATATTCAAACGCTAGAAGATGACATGGATATGTGGGAACAAACCCTTTCCCCGCTTAAAAACTTTATCCTACCGGGCGGGTCTATTGCAGCTTCTTATGCTCATCTTGCAAGAACAGTTTGTCGACGTGCAGAACGTGCTTGCATTAGGCTTCTTGAGGAAAAAAAGATTCATATACCAAGTTATCAGTTTCTCAACCGTTTATCGGATTGGTTATTTGTCTTGGCAAGAGTTCTTAATCAGGTAGAAGGAATAAAGGATATCGAATGGAAGTCGTAGGCAAAAAAAATCAAGGCTATGCCATTGTTGTTCTCATCATTATTTTGATGATTGCAACCGGTATCGGTCTTTTTGGTCTACGCTCATCCCAAGGTACACTGAAAAAAATTGGTGTGCGTCGAAATGTTACCGAACTTAAATACGAATCAGAACGAGGCCTTCAAAAAGCTGTTCAACGCATCCAGATTGTAGCCCAAAACCAGACTGATATTATCGCAGAACAAAATGCTGGAGACGGTTCTTCAACCGGCGGTGATTACAATTCTAAAGATCTAGAATGGTTGGTTGAAGATATTCCAGAAGAAGATGATGCAGTAAGTGCCAATCCAGATTGCGCAGGTTGGAAAGCCAATCAAGATTTTGACGATATTACTGAAAATGTTGTTTGTAATTTTTTAGGTGTGAATGAGGAAGATATTCATGTTGCACTGGTCAGAAAAAACGATCTTACTGCTGGCACACAAACCTTTGGCATATTTTTAATTAACTCGATTGCGTATGATTCTTCAGGTCGAAGACAAATCACACAAGGTGTAGTCATTGTGCCTTACAATCCTAATAGTGGAAGTCCATTTGTAACAGAAACCCCGTATCTCTCCAATTCTAAAACAGTGCTTGATTAATCGACAAGCAAGCTTTTGATGACAAAGAAAATATTTTCTTTTCGCTCACGCAAGCGTCGATAAAAGTAAGGGAACCAGTGCGTTCCAAAAGGCACATACGATCGTACGCGGTATCCATTTTTGACAAGCTCTAACGCTTTGTTTTTCCGAAGACCATAAAGCATCTGAAATTCATACAACACACCATCAATGTTTTGTTCTTTGGTCCACTGACATGCCCAATCAATCAACTCATCATCATGTGTTGCAATACCGACCTTGCAACCAGCTAACAAAAGTTTTTGCACCATATTCATATAACTCTTGCGAATTTCTTGCATGGATTGATGCGCGATACTTGGAGATTCTTTGTACGCACCTTTGCAGACACGAATAGAAGCTTTTTTATCAATCATTGATTGAACATCTTTTTCTGACCGGTAAAGATAAGCCTGTAAAACCAAACCAACGTTATCAAATTTTTCTTTCAGTTTTGAAAATACGTGGATGGTAACATCAGTATATTTTGAACCTTCCATATCGATTCGAACAAACATGTTGTGTTCTTTTGCCATTTGAAGAACCTTTTTGGTACGTTCTACACAAAAATCCATGCCAAAATCTAAACCGAGTTGTGTTAATTTGATTGATACACCACTATCGACTGCTGATGCTTTCATCTTCTCAAACAAAACTTTATATTCATCTACAGCTTGGTCCGCCTGCTCTTTTGTTTGCACATTCTCACCCAGAAGATCTAAAGTAGTTTTAATTCCTTCTTGATTGAGTTTTTTAACGACTTCAATTGCTTGGTCTGCTGTTTCGCCTGCAACAAACCTTTTGGCAAAAAAATAAGGAAGCTTCATTTATGTATTTCGAATTTCTAAAATCTCTAATTCACGAACGCCGCCCGGTGTTTTTACACTTACGACATCACCCTCTTCTTTTCCGATAAGAGATTTTGCAATCGGTGAAAGCACAGAGAGTTTTCCTTGTTCAATATCAGACTCAAGATCTCCTACGATCTGATAAACTTTTTCTTCTTCTGAAAGTGCGTCAAAAACTTTTACAAACAAACCAAATACGACTTTTTCTGTAGATAGCTGTGAAGCATCGATAACTTGAGCTCTTGAAAGCTGATCTTCAAACATGCGGATCTTGGCTTCAAGCTTTCCTTGCTCCTCCTTGGCAGCATGGTATTCAGCATTTTCTTTTAAATCACCATGGGCTCTTGCTTCTTCAATAGCTTGCACAATTGCAGGACGAGAAACCTTTTTCATGTGATTTAATTCTTCTTGCAGGCGATCTTTGCCTTGTTTGGTTAAGGGTACACGTTCCATAACATTATCCGTCTACAATGATTTCCCCACCGTCGATATTCAGCGTGTTGCCTGTCATCCAAGACATATGCGGAAGACAAAGTGCAACAGTAGCTTTTGCAATATCTTCTGGTGTTGTTAAACGTTTGTAAGGGTTTTTCTTGGCAGCAATTTCTATCATTTGTTCGTTGCCGGGGATTTTCCTTAATGCGGGCGTATCTGTAACCCCTGCACAAATTGCATTGCACGCGATATTTTGTGGCGCAAGCTCAAGTGACAACTGACGTATGTGTGATTCAAGAGAAGACTTTGCGCTGCTGACTGCGCCATATGTATTCCACACACGTGAACTACCGGCACTGGTCATGGCAAAAATACGGCCACCTTTTTCAAAAAGACCTGCACGACAAATACCTTGCGTCCAGTACACAAGTGAGTGTGCCATTACATCAAGTGTCATGTCCATTTGTTTGGGACCTATGGTTTCATTTTCAGCACCAATAAAAGGTTTTAATGTACCAAAGGCAAGTGAGTGAAACAGTGTATGAACTTTTACTTTCTTCTGGATAAGTGCATCTAGCACTTCTTTACGCTTTTCTTCATCCGATGCGTTTACATTAAAAAAAAGTGCTTCTGATCCTGTTTTTTGAATTTCAGATTTGAGATCTTCAACGGCTTGCATGCCGGATTTACGATCAAGATGCACTCCACAAATATTCATGCCTGCATTGGCAAGCGCCTTGGCTGTCGCTGCGCCAAAACCGCTGGATGCACCCAAAATGAGGGCCCATTTCCCTTGTAAGTCTTCAAAAACCGTTTGCATATGCTTTTTCCTTTACGTTCTTATTTCAAACCAAGGGTTATAGCGTACTTTGTAAAGCCTTTCAATTTACAACTCCTTTCGCATGACATAAGAGTACTCACATGCGTTTTACAACCTTTTTCATCTGCCTAGCACTTTTATGCTTCCCTTCCATGAGTTTTGCCCAAGTGCATCATAGCCAAGCGGAAATCTATACAGAGTTTGATCATTACAAAGACCAAATGAAAATCGGGCTTTTTATTGAACTTGAACAAGGCTGGCATACCTACTACACCAACCCCGGACAAACTGGCCAAGGTCCAATCATACGTTTTGAATCAGAAGAGATTACGGACTCTGCAATTTTTGCTCCCGCGCCTTCAAGGCATTCTACAAACACCGCAGAATCATTTGTGTATGAACATGAGGTACTCTTCTACAAAACGATTTCGCGAAAAGCCGAAGGACCCATTTCAATCATTGTTGATGCGGACTGGTTGGTGTGTAAAGAAATCTGCATACCCAACACACAACGCTTTCATGTTTCGATTCTAGATCAGGGTTCTTTAGATAAACCTCATCATATTTTCTCCCAATTTGTTTTTCCTCAAACTCAAAATTCAATTGAATCGTTTATTGATCAAGAACAAAATGCAATCATCGTACAAAACCTTCCTTCTTTCTCATCCATAGATGTTTTTCCAACCAATCCAATGGCTTTTGAATTCATAAAACCCAATTCTTTCAATACACAAAATCATCAAGCCATCTTCACCTTCTCATCTGTTTCACAAAATCCTACAGATCTCGTTGTAGTTTTATATGACAAAAACAAAAAACCTGCGCAGGCATTTATAAGCCATCCGAAAATCCATGAAGGTGGTACTCGACTACAAACAGATCGATCTTTTGATACATCTGAAACCCTATCCCTCATTTGGGTTTTGTTTCTAGCACTCATTGGCGGTTTATTACTTAACCTTATGCCATGTGTGTTTCCAGTGATCTCCATCAAGTTTTTTTCAATCTCGACACTTTCAAATCTTGATCGAAAAAAAATGGTGATCTCAAATGTGATGTACAGTGCTGGCGTTATCGTTTCATTGTTGGCACTTGCTCTGACGTTGGTCGTTTTACGATCTCTTGGGCAAGAAATTGGCTGGGGATTTCAACTACAATCACCTGTTAGTGTTACGCTAATGATTATTTTGTTTTACTTGATCGGTTTAAATTTTTTGGGTGTTTTTGAGGTGTCGCAAATTCCGCTACCTCGCTGGATACAAAAACGTGTGCATGAAAAAAACTTAGCGGGTGATTTTTTAACAGGTGTATTTACAACTGTTGTTGCTACTCCATGCACTGCACCTTTTATGGCAGCATCGATCGGATATGCGCTTTCACAAAATGTTTTGATTATACTTCTTACATTTTTTATGTTGGGGATTGGATTGAGCTTGCCGTATCTTATCTTAAGTATTTTCCCCCAACTTGCCTCACATCTCCCAAAACCGGGTCAATGGATGAATAAACTTAAAGAGCTTTTTGCTTTCCCGATGTTTTTAACATGTGCTTGGTTAATTTGGGTCTTTAGCAAAATAACAAGCGCACACGGGTTATTATATCTTCTTGTGGGACTGGTATTTTTAGAGTTTTCAGTTCGCACTTTTTACCTTACACAAAAAAAATGGATTGGTTGGATTCTATTTGTAATCACGGCATTTATTTTCTTTTACCCACTACAATCGAAAAATAATCCCGCTGAAATCAATTGGACGCCTTATTCTATTCAAAAAGTTGAGGCGTTAACAAGTAAGCAAGATCAGTGGGTGTTTATTGATTTTACTGCTGATTGGTGCCTAACGTGTAAAGCCAATGAAGCCCTTACCTTTACCAACAGCAAGGTTGCACAAATCATAAAAGAAAAATCGATTCATATGATCAAAGCAGACTGGACAAAAAAAGACGCCGAAATCACCCAAACACTTACCCAGTATGGCCGTGCAGGTGTTCCGTTTTATTTACTATATGTGCCTAGCCAAGAAAAACCGATTATTTTGCCAACTCTACTGACCCCAAGCATATTTTTAAAAGCGATCAAAGAGCATTCGTGATACAATGAGAACACACATGACAAAGCTACAAACAATATTGCGAACACCGAAGTATTGGGCGCTTTTTGGCGCGTTGTTTATTGCAATTGTTTTGACTCAATGGGTTGAACTACCCTCGTCCAAAGCGCAAACCACAAACCTTACCCAAGCCCCTGATTTTAAAGCTTCAGGTCATGATGATAAAACATACCAACTCAAAGATTTTAAAGGCAAATGGGTTGTACTTGAGTGGTATAACAATCTGTGTCCGTACGTAAACAAACATTATGCATCGCAGAACATGCAAAAGCTTCAGAAAAAATATACCGATAAGGGTGTTGTCTGGTTTTCTGTTGCATCCTCAAAAGAGGGAAAACAAGGGTATTTGAACCAAGAGCGCGCTAAAAATGTTATCAAGGAACGCGATTCACACCCCACAGCAATTTTGTTAGATGCTTCTGGCTCCTTAGCAAGAGCCTACCATGCCACATCAACGCCTCATATGTTTGTTATTGATCCCAACGGGAATATTGTCTACCAAGGGGCGATTGATGATCAACCTTCCTTTCGCGAAAGCTCCCTTGAAAATGCAAGAAATTTTGTTGCAGAAGCCTTGGACATCGGACTTGGAATCGATGAGAAAAAAAGGACGAAAGTCGAAGTTTCAACCTTTCCTGTTTACGGTTGTAGCATCAAAAATGATCTCAATATCGAATCGTAAAACCACATCTCTTCCTTACAAGGATTTGTTTTAACTTTTTAGCCAATTGGTTATATAAGACATCATTGTGAAGTGTACAAAAATCATTGCTACTCTCGGACCATCTCTGAATTCTCCGTCTAAATTAAAAAAGGCGCTTGATAACGGGGTCAATGTATTCCGGTTAAACTTTTCACATGGGGATATCAAAAGTCATTCTGAACAAATTTCCACGATTCGTTCAGTAGCCAAAACTTATAAAAGACCTGTTGGAATTTTAGCGGACATGCCGGGTCCAAAAATTCGTATTGGAAATTTTGCAAAAAATGAACCCATCTATTTGGCAAGAGGCGCTACCTGCATCCTTACCAACCGTAAAGTGCCGGGTAGTATAAAAGAGATTCCACTTGAGTATGAAAAACTCCCCTCCATTGTCAAAAAGGGAGATCAAATCCTTTTGGCCGATGGTATGCTTGAGCTTAAAGTCCTCTCACAAAATAAAAAAGATATTAAATGCAAAGTCATTGTTGGTGGTGAGCTTCGACAACGAAAAGGCATTAATATTCCAAATCGTTACATTCCTATTTCTCCTTTTACACAAAAGGATCGAGAAATTCTCAAAGTTGTCTCACAACTTGATATTGACTATGTAGCACTATCATTTGTCCAAAAAGAGAGCGACATCAGCAAAGCCAAAAACTGGATGAAAAAATATGGCAAAGTTTTACCTATCATTGCAAAAATTGAAAAACCACAAGCTGTTGAGCATATTGATTCAATTTTAAACGTTGCAGATGCAATCATGATCGCCAGAGGAGATCTTGGCGTTGAAGTTCCTACTTCACAGGTGCCGAGTATCCAAAAATTTCTAATCCAAAGGGCTGCTGCTTTTTCAAAGCCTGTCATCACTGCAACTCAAATGCTAGAATCTATGACATTTAATCCTCGACCAACACGTGCAGAAACAACCGATGTTGCAAACGCAATCTGGGATGGCACAGACGCAGTTATGCTTTCAGGTGAAACAGCAATGGGAAATTATCCATTGGCTGCAATTAAAATGATGAATTCCATCATAACCAACGCAGAAGAAAACCGTGAATTTTTACAGGATGTGCTTCCTAAGGAATCTAGAACCGACGCTGATAATATTATTCATGCTGCAAGCTCTATAAGTCAAAATACATCGTACAAGGCAATTATCGTCTATACAGAAAGTGGAAAAACAGCGATTTCTCTTTCAAAAGCCAGACCCAAATGCCCAATATGGGCCCTTACGCCTTCATTAGAAACCTACCGAAAGATGAGTTTAATTTGGGGTGTACAATCGTTGATAAGTCCCAAAGGTAAAAACGTGGATGATCTCTTTAAACTGGGAGATCAAAATTTGATTCGTCACACAATGCTCAAAAAAAATGATACGGTAATCGTGATTGCTGGCACAGGACTCAGCAGTGGTGCTACAAATATTTTAAAAATCCATCAACTAGGTGAAACATAAGTGAAAGATGCAAAAGCGGCTGCACGTGTTTTTCTTATTACCTTCTTTTTAAATATTGGTATTGCCACGCTAGAAACACTGTATGGAATTTGGACACATACACTCAGTATGATTGCCAACGGGGCACACTCATACATTGACGCTGGAAGTAGTCTTTTGGGTTTTTTTGCGATCAGAATCGCTGCTCAACCCTCTGACGAAAATCACCATTATGGACACGACAAGTACGAAACGATTTCAGCTTTTGGCATTTCTATTTTCATTATTTTAACTGCATGGGAAATTAGCAAGCACGCATTGGATAGATTGTTTCATCCAACCACAAGTGATTTTCACTGGATTGGCATTGGCGTTGTATTGATTTCTATGACAACAAATTTACTTGTTTCAAGATATGAAAAGAAAAAATCGATAGAACTTCATTCGCATGCTCTTGAAGCCGACTCTATTCATACTTTAACTGATGTATGGGTATCCGTGATTGTACTTGTGTCCCTAGGATGCATTTATTTTAATATTCAATGGATTGATTCTCTTTTTGCATTTTTCATAGCAATTTACTTTTTTTACACTGCGATCAAAATTATTCGAAAAAACGTGCTTGTTTTAACAGATGCTGCCTTTATTGATGTACGAAGAATCAAAGAAATTGTTTTGTCTGAAAAAGAAGTCATTGACTGCCACCACATTCGCACACGCGGGACTCATGGAAATGCATTTATAGATATGCATATTCAAATTCCTCCATCGATGACAACAATCAAAGCGCACCGCCTGGTTCATCGTATTGAAGATCACATTCAAAAAGAAATCGAAGGGGTTAAAGAAGTTATGATCCACACGGAACCCTTTCCAGATACAGATGAAATTTTTGTAACAGACGAAATCAAGGTATAAAAAAAGCGTGTAAAAACTATTTGTTCTTACACGCTTTTATCTCAATGTTTTTTTTCTTACTGAAATCTATAAGAGAAGTTTCCGTAAAATAAAACGTTGTGTACGCTTTGTGCACCGCTTGTAAAAGGAACGCCTACAGAAGCGCCGAATGCTAACTCATCATTTTGATACTGGGCACCAACGCTACCAAAAAATTCATTTTGGTTGTTATTTAAACTCAGTGTGCTGTAGCCACCTGCTTCAGCAGTCACCCAGAATTCACGTG